>NZ_JAKWFH010000049.1:0-57981 GCF_029522185.1 Burkholderia sp. IO2
GGTGCCGCCCTGTCGACGCCGCTGCACGTGCGCTGGCCGACCGTGGTCGCGCGCGCAGGCGATGGGCCGTCCGGTGGCGGCAGCGGCGCGGGCCCCGCGCCGGGCCGCAACGACGGCGAGCACCCGACCGACGCGCCGGGCGGCGGCGGTGGCGACGACCATCCGCACGACGATCGCGGCGGTCGCACCGGCGGAGACGGAGACGGCAACGACGGCGAAGGCGAACGCAAGCGACCCGGCAAGAAAACGCTGATCATCCTCGGCGCGGTGCTGATCGTGCTGCTCGTCGGCGGCCTCGTCTGGTGGCTCGCGACGCGCAACCAGGAAAGCACCGACGATGCGTACACCGACGGCAACGCGATCGCGGTCGCGCCGCACGTGTCCGGCTACGTGACGCGGCTGGCGGTCGACGACAACACCTTCGTGCGGCGCGGCGACGTGCTCGTCGAGATCGATCCGCGCGACTACCGCGCGCAGGTCGACGCGGCGCAGGCGCAGCTCGGCCTCGCCCAGGCCCAGCTGGATGCGGCGCGCGTGCAGCTCGACATCGCACGCGTGCAGTATCCGGCCCAGTACCGGCAAGCGCGCGCGCAGATCGAATCGGCGGAAGCCGCGTACCGGCAGGCGCTCGCCGCGCAGGCGCGGCAACGCGCGGTCGATGCGCGCGCAACCTCGCAGCAGGCGATCGATGCGGCCGACGCGCAGCGCGCGACCGCCGACGCGAACGTCGCGATGGCCCAGGCGCAGGCGCGCACCGCGAGCCTCGTGCCGCAGCAGATTCGGCAGGCCGAGACGGCCGTCGAGGAGCGCCGCCAGCAGGTGCTGCAGGCGCGCGCGCAGCTCGAGACAGCCAACCTGAACCTGTCGTACTGCGAAATGCGTGCGCCGTCCGACGGCTGGGTCACGCGGCGCAACGTGCAACTGGGCTCGTTCCTGCAACCGGGCACGTCGATCTTCTCGATCGTCACGCCGCGCGTGTGGATCACCGCGAATTTCAAGGAGTCGCAGCTCGAACGGATGCGCATCGGCGACCGCGTCGACGTGTCGGTCGACGCGTATCCCGATCTCGACCTGCACGGCCACGTCGACAGCATCCAGCTCGGCAGCGGCTCGCGCTTCTCCGCGTTCCCCACCGAGAACGCGACCGGCAACTTCGTGAAGATCGTGCAGCGCGTGCCGGTGAAGATCGTGCTCGACGGCCCGCTGCCGACCCGTCCGCCGCTCGGTCTCGGCCTGTCGGCCGTGCCGACCGTTCACCTGAAATGACCGGCCGCCGCGCCGCGGCCGGTGTCGACCGGAGCGATCCGATGCCCGATACCCGCACGTCATTCCCGTTTCGCGAGGCCCGCCGATGAACCGGCCGCCCGAGCGCAACGGCGCGTCCGGCGGCGCATGGCGACCCGCCGCGAACCCGTGGCTCATCGCGATCGTCGTCACGCTCGCCGCGTTCATGGAAGTACTCGACACCACGATCGTCAACGTCGCGCTGCCGCACATCGCCGGCACGATGTCGGCGAGCTACGACGAGGCGACCTGGACACTCACGTCGTACCTCGTCGCGAACGGCATCGTGCTGCCGATTTCGGGCTTCCTCGGGCGCCTGCTCGGCCGCAAGCGCTACTTCCTGCTGTGCATCGCCGCGTTCACCGTGTGCTCGTTCCTGTGCGGCGTCGCGACCAACCTTGGCGAACTGATCGTGTTCCGCGTGCTGCAGGGGCTGTTCGGCGGCGGGCTGCAGCCGAACCAGCAGTCGATCATCCTCGATACGTTTCCGCCGGAGCAGCGCAACCGCGCGTTCTCGATCTCGGCGATCGCGATCGTCGTCGCGCCGGTGCTCGGGCCGACGCTCGGCGGCTGGATCACCGACCATTTCTCGTGGCGCTGGGTGTTCCTGCTCAACGTGCCGATCGGCGCGCTGACCGTGCTCGCGGTGATGCAGCTCGTCGAGGATCCGCCGTGGCGGCGCGACGCCGAACGCGGAATCTCCATCGACTACATCGGCATCGGGCTGATCGCGATCGGGCTCGGCTGCCTGCAGGTGATGCTCGATCGCGGCGAGGACGAGGACTGGTTCGGTTCGAACTTCATCCGCATCTTCGCGGTGCTGTCCGCGCTCGGGCTGATCGGCGCGACGCTGTGGCTGCTGCGCACGAAGAAGCCGGTGGTCGACCTGTCGTGCCTGCGCGACCGCAATTTCGCGCTCGGCTGCGTGACGATCGCGACGTTCGCGGCCGTGCTGTACGGCAGCGCGGTGATCGTGCCGCAGCTCGCGCAGCAGCATCTCGGCTACACGGCGACGCTCGCGGGGCTGGTGCTGTCGCCCGGCGCGCTGCTGATCACGCTCGAGATTCCGCTCGTGAGCCGGCTGATGCCGCACGTGCAGACGCGCTATCTCGTCGGGTTCGGCTTCGTGCTGCTGTGCGGCGCGCTGATCTATTCGCGCACGCTGGTGCCGAACATCGATTACACGCACCTCATGATGATTCGCTGCGCGCAGTCGCTCGCGATCGGCTTCATGTTCGTGCCGATTACGACGCTCGCGTACCTGACCGTGCCGCAGCGGCTCAACGACGACGCGTCCGCGCTGTTCACGATGTTCCGCAACGTCGCGGGCTCGATCGGCATCTCGGTGTCGACCGCGCTGATCCGCGAACGCACGCAGGCGCGCATGGCGCATCTGTCCACGCACATGTCGACGCTGTCGCAGAACTTCCAGGATGCGCTGCAGGAGAACGCGCGCGCGATCGGCGGGCTGACGGGCGCGCCGCCGTCGGCCGCATTGCAGACGGCCGGCGGGCGGCTGTACGAGACCTTCATCGCGCAAGCGACGATCCTTGCGTATATCGACGTGTTCGCGATCCTCGCGGTGTTCTGCGCGTTCAGCATTCCGCTGACGTTCCTGTTCTCGCCGGCGAAGGCCGCGCGCGCCGCGGGAGGGCATTGAGATGAACGCACGTCGGGACAACCGCAATCGCCGCGTGATTCGCAGCCTCGTGCGCCGCATGGTGACGATCTTCACCGGATGCGCGGTGGTCGCAAGCTGCACCGTCGGGCCCGACTACCAGCCGCCGCACGCGGACGTGCCGGACACCTGGCATGCGATGCGGGCGGACGGACAGGCGGCGTCTCCCGCGTCGGACGCGGCCGCACGGTCGTCGCCGACGGTCGACGCCGATCCCGATCCGCGCTGGTGGCGCGCGTTCGGCGATCCGCTGCTCGACCGGCTCGTCGAGCGCGCGGCGCACGACAACCTCGACGTGCAGGCGGCCGTGCTGCGCATCGCTCAGGCACGCGCGCAGGTTCGCGCGGCCGCCGCGCAAGGTTTGCCGGACGTGCGGGCGACCGCCAGCTATCAGCGCGAACAGCTCGGCCTGAAAGGCATCGTCGAGGAACAGGGCATCGACCAGCGCGTCGATCGTCTCGGCGCGCCGGGCTCGCCGCTCGACCGGTTCGGGCCGGGCACCGGCGCGCGCGTGCAGCAGGGCGCGCGTAGCGCGATCGATGCGCTCGAGGCGCCGGTCAACCTGTGGCAGGCCGGCTTCGACGCGTCGTGGGAGCTGGACCTGTTCGGGCGCGTGCGCCGCTCGGTCGAAGCGGCCGGCGCGCAGACGAGCGCGGCGATCGCGAGCCGCGACGACGCGCTGCTGTCGCTCGAGGCGGAGGTCGCGCAGACCTATCTGCAACTGCGCGGCGCGCAAGCCCAGCGCGCGCTGGCCGACGACCTGCAACGCGCGCAGCGCGAACTGCTCGACCTGACGCGCGAGCAGGCCGCGCACGGTCTCGCGAGCGATCTCGACGTGCGCAGCGCCGACGCGCGGCTCGCACAGATCCGCGCGCAACTGCCGCAGTTCGACCAGCAGATCGTGCTGCTGCGCAACGGTCTCGCGTATCTGGTCGGCGGCGCGCCGGGCGCGCTCGACGACTGGCTCGACGCGCCGCGCGCGTTGCCGGACGTGCCGCCGACCGTGCCCGTCGGCCTGCCGTCGACGCTCGCGCGCCGGCGCCCCGACATCCGCCGCGCGGAGGCCGAGCTGCATGCGGCCACCGCCGACGTCGGCGTCGCGGTCGCGCAGTTCTATCCGGACATCTCGTTGACCGGGCAAGTCGGGTTGCGTGCGTCGCACGTGCGCGAGCTCGCGCACTGGTCGCACCTGTTCTATTCGTTCGGGCCGGCCATCTCGCTGCCGATCTTCTCCGGCGGGCAGCTCGTGTCGAACCTGAGGCTGTCGCAGGCGCGCCAGGCCGAGGCGGCGCTCGCCTACCGGCAGGCGGTGCTCGTCGCGCTGCGCGACGTCGACAATGCACTGGCCGTGTACCGCACCGACCAGGCGCGCGCGGCCGCGCTCGACGATGCGGTGAAGGCCGAACAGGGCGCGCTGGACCTCGCGCGCGATCGCTACCGGAAAGGCTTGTCGCCGTTCCTCGACGTGCTGGACGCCGAGCGGCAATGGTCGGAGGGGCGGCAGCAGGCGCAGCAGGGCGCGTTGCAGACGACGACCGATCTCGTCGCGCTGTACAAGGCGCTCGGCGGCGGATGGCAGGCGGAGCCGGGCACGCATGCGAATCCGGATGCCGGTACGGCCCGCGCGCAATAGCCGCGAACGCACGCCGGACATCGCGGGCCCCGCTCGCGCCACGCCGCTCGCCGGCCCGCACGCGGCGTCAATCCCACGCGTGCTTGCTGAACTGATAGCCCTTGGAGCGGATCGTCTTGATCCGTTTCGGTTCGGCCGCATCGTCGCGCAGCTTGCGGCGCAGCTTCGAGATGCGACCGTCGATCGACCGGTCGAGGCCGTCGAACGCGATGCCGCGCAGCAGCAGCGTCAGGTCTTCGCGGCTGACCACCTCGCCCGCGCGGCACACGAGCGCCCACAGCAGGTCGAATTCGGTCGACGTCAGGCGCGGCGTGCTGCCGTCGGGAAGATGCACGCGGCGATCGGCCCGGTCGATCGAGAATTTGCCGAACACGTATCGCTGCGGCGAATCCGGCGCGGGCTCGCCCGCCGGCACGCGCGTGCGCCGCAACTGCGCCTTGATCCGCGCGAGCAGCAGCCGCGGCTCGACCGGCTTGCGGAGAAAGTCGTCCGCGCCGAGTTCCAGGCCGAGCAATTCGTCGAACGGTTCGTCGCGGCCGGTCACCATGATCACGATGCCGTCGTACTGCATGCGCGCCTCGCGGCAGATCTCGAAGCCGTCCTTGCCCGGCAGGTTGACGTCGAGCAGCACGAGGTCGGGGCGGTTCGCGACGATCGCCGGCACTGCGCCGGCGCCGTCGAACAGCGTGTCCACCTGGTAATGATGCTGGCGCAGATAGTCGGCGATCAGCGCGGACAGCGGGACGTCGTCTTCGACGAGCAGGATTCGGATGGGCATCGCTAAACGAAGGGGGCAAAACGGGAAGGTGGCGAGCGGTCAGGCCCAGTCCGAACGCGTCGTAGCCGAAGCGACGTGGATGATACTGCGCAACATTCCGGTGGAATGTGGCGAAATCTGAATCGTTCGGTGAGCTTAGCTATGGGCCAATCGCCGCCGCCGGGCGGCAGGTACGGGAAGCGCGAGGCGGGGTCGCGGCGGGGCAGAAACGGTTCGGGGCGAGGGCCGGCGCGGCGCTCGCGACGTTGCGCGGCCGCGCATCCTTCAGACGAAAACGTTTGCGCCAGGCCGCGGTCGCGAACCGCGCTCGCACCGGTCAAACCCAGGCCAGGCAAGGTTAGTCGACATATCATTACAAAATATTACCGACATGGGCGGGTGCCGCTCCCTACAATCTGCGCAGCCGACTCGCGCGCATCGCGCACTGCGATGGCATCGTTTCCCGATCGTATCGACTGCCGGTTTCGACGACACGTCGAGCCATGTCGCTCGCGTGCGGAACCGGATGCGCGCGGGTCGGCGCGACGCCGCGCCGGCGCCTGACGGGCGGGCAAGCGGATGGTACGAACGATTGACGGGGAAATGAAATGACGCCGTTGCAAGTCGTCCAGCGTCTCGAGGCACTCACGCAGGCGATCGAAGCCGCGGTCGCGCGCGCCGACTGGAACGAAGCCGTCCGCGCGGCCGAGATGCGGTCGGCGTTCGTGCTTGCGCTTGCACCCGATCAACCGGCCGAGGTCGTGTCGGCGTTGATGCGCATGCAGGAAATCGATGTCCGGATTTCCACCATCGCGCGCGACACGCTGGAGGCGCTCATCGCGGAGGGCTGGACGGCGTTGCACGCGACCCGGTTGGCCACCCACGCGCTGAGGGTGCGGCAGCGATCGCTCGACGCCGGCGCCGCGGCCACGCGACATTGAAATTCGTTTCTGCAGGTGACGGGATGAGATTCAGAAAACGCACCAGTCACGTCGATGCGACACGGTGGTTCGCCGACGGCGACCATGAACGGGTAGAGCGCCGTGACGGGAAGTGGGCGGTCGCGACGCCGGAAGGCTGGCGGCCGGTGCAGCCGGGCGACTGGATCGTGCGCGATGAAGGCGGCAACTGCTGGCCGATGGAAGACGGCCTCTTCGTGCGTTGCTACGAACCGGCAGCCGACTGACGCGGCCGCCGGCTCGCCGCGCTTATCGGCTCTTGCGCGAAAACATCAACGAATCGGCGTCGTTGAACCGGATAGGCCGCGGCTCGCCGTAACCGGCTTTCTCCGCGACCCGGATCGATGCGACATTGGTCGGCGCGATCAGGCACACGCTGCGCTCGAACCGCTGCTGCGCGTCGAGCCATGCGAGCGCGGCCGCGAGCGCCTCGGTCGCATAGCCGCGGCCCTGCGCCCACGTCGCCAGCGCCCAGCCGGCTTCCGGCACGCCGCGGATCGGCGGTTCGATGTTCCGGTGGAAATCCGCGAAGCCGAGATCGCCGACATAGCGGCCCGACGCCTTTTCGCGAATCGCCCAGTAGCCATAGCCGAGCAGCGGCCACAGCCCGCGATACGCGAGCATGCGCATCCACGAGTCGCGCGGCGCGGACGGCTCGCCGTTGAAGATGTGCGCGACGACGCCGGGTTCCGCCCACATGGCGGCGAGTGCGTCGAAGTCGCCGAGCGGATGGCCTTCGAGCACCAGGCGCGGCGTGTCGAGAACGGGCGGGGACGAGACGGGTGGCATCGGGTGTCCGGAAAGAGGGGATAGTCGGGCGGCTAGACCGTCAGCACGTCGATGCCGCGCTGGCGCAGGTCGTCGACCACGGCTGCGTCGGCGCCCGTATCGGTGATCAGCATGTCGAGCTGCTCGACGCTCGCGATCACCGAGAGATTGCGCTTCATCAGCTTCGACGAATCGGCGACCGCGATCACCTGGCGCGAGATCTTCAGCATCTGCGCGTTCAGTTGCGCTTCGAGCAGGTGCGGCGTCATCAGGCCGATCTCGGGATCGAGGCTGTCGACGCCGAGGAACAGCCGGTCCGCGTACAGCCCCTGCAGCGCGATGACGGCCTGCGGCCCCGACAGCGAATACGAGTTCGGCCGAAGCTGCCCGCCCGGCATGATCAGGTTGATGTACGGCGCGGCCGCGAGCAGCACGGCCACGTTCAGCGCATTGGTGATCACGTTCAGCGATTGCAGCTTCATCGCGAGGATCTGCTTCGCGATTTCCTCGGTCGTGCTGCCGGAGTCGAGCAGGATCGTTTCGCCGTCGCCGATCAGCGCGGCGGCGGCGGCCGCGATCCGCACCTTCTCCGCGTGACGGAGCTTCTGCTTGACCGCGATCGGCACCTCGTCGCTTTCGCGCAGCACCAGCGCGCCGCCGTGGGTGCGCAGCACCGCGCCAGCCGCCGCGAGCGCGTTCAGGTCGCTGCGCACCGTGACGAGCGAGATGCCGAACCGCTCGGCCAGTTCCTCGACGGTGACCTTCTCCCGCTCGCGCACCAGCTCGCAGATCAGGCGGCGACGTTCTTCGACAAGCAGCGGCGCGCGATCGACGGCAGGCGACGGAGGCACTCGGTGAGCGGGCATGTCCATTTCGGCAAGACAGGGAGCCGAAATGATATCAAAACCCCTGGCCGGGCTGGAGCGCATGCAAGGCCGGCGCGTCGAGCGGCATGCCCGCCAGCCGGGCCGCGTGGACCGCCGCGCCGACGTGGGGCCCGAGCCGCGGCGCGGTGAGCACCGCATCCGGCACGCGGCGCGCGAGCGCGTCGCGCAGCGGCTCGAGCACGCGCGCGCCGGCGTTGAACACGCCGCCGGAATACGACACCGGCAGCGGTTCGCCGGGCGGCCAGCCGAGGGTGCGCGCGACGCCTGCCGCGAGTTGCGCGAGCTCGTCGGTCGCGCGGTCGATCAGCGCGTGCGCTGCGGGGTCGCCCGCGTGCGCCGCATCGATCACGAGCCGCGACAGCTGCGCGAAGCGGCTGCGCACCGCGCCCGCATTCACGGCCGCGCACAGGTCGAGATCGTGTTCCAGCGCGAAGTGCGCGCGCACGATGTCGAACAGCGGCCCGCGCGCGGCGCGGCCGTCCGCCATCCGCGAAAACGCGGCGAGCCCTTCGCGCGCGAGCCAGTAGGCCGAGCCTTCGTCGCCGAAGACCTCGCCCCAGCCGCCGCAACGTGCGGCGCGGCCTTCGCGTTGCCCGTACGCGATCGATCCGGTGCCGGCGACGATGCTGATGCCGTCGCCGCCGGCCAGCGTGCCGGCCCAGCTGCACACCATGTCGTTGCCGATCCGGTAGCGCTCGCGCGCGAACAGCGGCGCGAGCAGGCCGTCGAGCTCGGGCAGCAGGCGGCTGTCCTCGCCGTACGCGGGCAGGCCGGCGAATGCGTACGCGACGTCGTCGCGCGCGACGTTCGCCGCGGCCAGCACCGCATGCACGCCGTCGGCGAGCAGCGTGCGCAGCGCGTCCACGCCGATCTCGAGGTAGTAGCTGGTGGTCGTTTCGTGACGCGCCCGCACGCGGCCTTGACGGTCGATCACCATGAACGCGGTTTTCGTGCCGCCGCCGTCGATGCCGAGAAAGAGTGGAGTCATGTGGGCTGCCCCGCGTACGGATGAATGGTGACGCCGGCCACGACGCGGTTGACGGTGCCGGACGCGCTCGGGTTGTCGGGCGTGAGCCCGAGGCGCAGCGACGCGAGCAGCGCGAAACACTGCGCGAGCACCAGCGCGACGGGCGCGAGCGCGAGATCGGGCAGGCCGGGCGGCAGCGGCACCGTCAGGTCGTCGCCGGACGGTGACGGCGTGCTGGTGTCGCCCGCGTCGTCGCCCGCGTCGTCGGCCGGCGCGACGCCGACCGACAGTATGCCGGCCGCGCGGTTTTCGCGCCGCAGTTCGCGCAGCAGGTCGAGGTCGTAGCGGCGCGTATGCGGATCGCCGGACAGCAGCACGACGACGAGCGTGCGTTCGTCGAGGAACGTTTTCGGGCCGTGCCGGAAGCCGAGCGGCGATTCGGCCATCGCGACGATCAGCCCGTCGGTCAGTTCCAGCAGTTTCAGCGCGGCTTCGCGCGCGAGCCCGAGCAGCGTGCCGCTGCCCAGATACACGACGCGCTCGGGCAACTGCCGCACGTGCGCGGCGAGCCGCGACGCGTGGTCGCGCAGCAGCGTGCGCGCGGCGTCGGCCAGCGGCCCGACCGGCATGCCGGCCACGCCGAACGCCCAGGCCGCGCCGAGCAGCATGCCGCTGAAACTGGACGTCATCGCGAACGCCTGGTCGTGCGTGGCCTCGGGCAACAGCACGACGTGCGCGCGCGGATGCGTGCCGAGGCGGCGGTTCAGCATGCCGTCGGCCGCGCACGTGAACGCGAGGTGGCGGCAGCCGTCGACGAGGCGATCCGCCAGCTCGACGGCCGCGACGCTTTCGGGGCTGTTGCCGGAGCGCGCGAACGACACCAGCAGCGTCGGCACGCCCGGCTGCAGCGTGTCGCCGGGGTTCGCGACGATGTCGGTGGTGGCCACCGCTTCGACGCGGCCGCCGAAGCGGTGCCGCAGCGCGGGCGCGAGGCACTGGCCGATGAAGGCCGAGCTGCCCGCGCCGGTCAGGACGATGCGCAGGCGGGGATCGGCGAGCAGCGGCGCGAGAAACGCGTCGAGCGCCGCGCGCTGCGCGTCGACGACGGCATGCACGTCGGGCCAGACGTCGGGTTGCTGGGCGATTTCGCGTGCCGTGTGGGCGGCGTGGCGGCGGCTGAGGTCGGCGGGATCGAGGTCGAAAAATTCCATGAGCAGATCTGAGGAGAGTCGGTCACGCGGCACACGCGTGGAGATACGGACGGACGGCCGCGGCCGTGCCGTCTTGCAACAGGGCGCCGGCGCGCAACGCGAGCCGTCCTTCGCGGACGGCCTCGTACTGGCGCGGCAGATGCTGGCTGACGAGCGTGAGCGGCGGCGGCGACGCATCGAGGCGCGCGAGCAGGTCGGCGCACGCGCGTTGCACGACGGGATGGGCCCAGTAGTAGCGGATGCGGTCGCTCAGGCTGTACGCGAGATCGAGTTCGAGTTGCGCGCCGGCCGGGTAGTAATCGCGCCAGTGCGCCGGTTCGTTGCGCATCACGCCGAGCACGGTCGCGATGAACCCGTCGTCGCCGCCGAGCCATTCGCGCTCGATCGCGGCGAGCGACCACAGCGTCTCGCGCATCGCGAAGGTCACGCCGGGGCCGACCTTCAGGATCGCGAAGTGGTCGCGCACGAGTTGCGCGAGGTTGTCGGGCGTCTGGTAATCGGTCGAATGCGCTTCGAACACGAGCGCGGGTTCCGTTTCGATGAATGCGCTCAGTTCACGCGCGTTGCCGGCGTCGTAGTCGATCACCTTGTGATGATCGAACTCGACGCCCGGCTGCACGACCATCGCGATCACGCGCGACCACGCATCGTCGAGGCCGGCGCGCGCGAACGCGTCGCGGTGCAGCGCGAGCGTCGAGCCGGCCGCTTCGGGCGTGGTGACCGCGACCGCGTCGAGCGTCTCGTGCGCACCGCCGGGCACCGGCACCTCGGTGCCGATCACGTAGACGGGCGCGTCGCCGCGCGGCGCACCGGCCGCCCACGCGGCCTCGGCGGCGCGGCACAGGCGCACCGCCCGCGCGGCGATCTCGGCTTCGGGCAACGGCTGCGGATCGTCCGCGCACGACATCGAGCAGTCGAGATGCAGCTTGCGGAAGCCGGCCGCCACGTACTGCGCGACCATCGTCTCGGCCTTGTCCATCGCCTGCGCGGCCGGCAGCCGGCGCCATGCGTTCGGGCCGAGATGGTCGCCGCCGAGCAGGATCGCATCGGGGCTCACGCGCTCGCGCGCGGCGATGTCGAATACGTGGCGACGGAAGTCGTGCGGCGTCATGCCCGTATAGCCGCCGTCCTGGTTGACCTGGTTGCAGGTCGCCTCGATCAGCGCGGGGCGTTCGCGCGCCGCGCATTCGCGCAGCGCGGCGGCGATCGCGACCGGATGCGCGGAGCACACGGACGGGATGCCGATCGCGGGTGTGCCGGCCGGCGCGTGACGCGACGACTGCTTGTGACGGCGGACGAGATCGAGCAGCGGGTTCATGCCGATTCCCCCGCCGTGTGGGTTGCCGCGGCGCCTTCCGGCTGCAGCGCGAGCAGCAGCGCGGCCAGCAGCGCCAGCGCGATGCCCGTGAGCTTGCTGCCGGTCGGCGTCGCACCGGTGACGATCATCGAGATCACCGACGTCAGCAGCGGCGCACCCGCGTTGACGAGCGGCGACACGACGATCGCCTTGCCGAAGCGGAACGCATAGACGAGCGTCAGCGCGCCGATCGCATTCAGCACCTGGATCACGGCGGCGAGGCCCGGGCCGCCGATCCCGTAGTTGATCGTGCGGCCGAAGTCGGTCATCCACAGCGCGAACGGCACGCACAGCAGGCCCGTCAGCGCCATGTAGAAGAAGATCGATTCCGCGTCCATCGTCGCGTTCGCGATCTTGATGAAATACGCCTGCAGCCCCCATGCGACGAGCACCAGCAGCGCGAGCGCGAACCACAGCCCGAACCGCGCGGGGCCCTGGCCCGACTGGAAGTCGAACAGCGGCAGCGAGCACAGCGCGAGCACGATGCCGGCCACGCCGAGCTTGCCGGTGCGTTCGCGCAGCAGCAGGAACGACAGCGCGATCGTCAGCGCTGGCGACAGCGACACGATCGGGAACACGAGATACGGCGGCCCCGATTCGACCGCGCGGAACAGCAGCATCTGCCCGCCCGCGCCGAGCAGCCCGATCGCGAGCCCGAGCGCCAGCGAACGGCCATCGCACCGCACACGCCAGCCGGCGCGGCCGAGCGCGACCAGCGCCGGCGGAATCATCGTGAACGCCCAGACCACGTAGATCAGCGTGTCGGGGAAGCCGTGTTCGGCGGGCAAGCCGGTGAATGCGCCCCATACGCCCCAGAGCAGGGTCGTGACGAGCGCGTGAACGAGCCAGTTGTTTTGCATCGGTCGCGTCTTTCGAAGTGGGTTCTGATCCGTCGAAGGCTTTCGTTTGATGCCGTGCAAGGCGAAATCGGAGGCGTTCGGCGGGCGAGCCCGACGACGTTCCAGCAGGGATCGGCAGAAACGTCCGTCGGGAGCGGCCAATCTATGTGCTTTCGATTTCTTTCGTTATTAGTGTAAACCACAAACGAAAGAAATCGAAAGATCGACTAGATTGCCGATCTGCGCGAGACGGATGCGTTGGCGCACGGCCCTTCTTCACGAGGAATTCCGTATGAACGCTTGCTTTTCCTTTCGATTTCCACTGCCTGCCCGGCGTGCCGGCAGCGCGGCGCGCTGCGTGCCGTTGCGTCGCGAGGTGCGTCCATGACCACCCGGCGCGCGTTCGTGCAGTGGCTGGCCGCCGGCGCGGCGAGCCCGATTCTGGTCGGCGTCGGCGTGCGCGATGCCCGCGGCGGCGAGCCGTCGCGCGTCGCGCTGCGTGACGACCGGCTCGTGATCGAGTTCGATCCGGCGATGCGCAGCCGGCTGGCCGTGCGTCGCGGCGGCGGCACGCGTGCGCTGACCCGCTTCGATGCGAGCGAGACGCTCGAGCAACTGATCGGCCCGGCGCCGGCGCCGACCTCGGACGGCCCCGCGCCCGACACGCGGCCGGTGCGCACGATCGATCGCTTCGCGCTCGTCGACGCCGCGCATGCGGACGTCTCCACCGCCTTCGGCGCGGGGCGGCAACTGCGGCTGGTGGGCCGGTCGGCGCACGGCTTCGAGAAGACGGTGCGCATCACGTTGCTCGACGCGCGGCCGGGCGTCGCGCTGCTCGACACGCAGTTCCGCAACGTCGGCATGCAGCCGACCGACGTCCGCGCATGGAACGTCGCCGCGCACCGGCTGCTGCCGGCCGCGGCCGGCGCGGGCGGCTACTGGACCTATTCGGGCGCGAGCCACGCGGACCGGCGCGACTGGGTGCAGCCGGTCAAGGCCGGCTTCGATCAGCGCAATTTCATGGGCATGAACGCGTCGGACTATGGCGGCGGCACGCCGGTCGTCGACGTGTGGCGGCGCGACCAGGGCATCGCGCTCGGTCACCTCGACATCGTGCCGCGCCTCGTATCGCTGCCGGTGAAGGCGGTGCGCGACGAAGTCTCGCTCGGCCTGCGCGGCGAGCAGACGGTCACGCTCGCGCCGGGCGCGACGCTCGATACGCCGACCGCCTTCGTGATGCTGCACGACGGCGACTATTTCGTCGCGCTCGATACGTACCGGCAGATGATGGGCGCGCAGGGTTTCCATGCGCCGCGGCCGTCGGCGAGCGCGTACGAGCCGATCTGGTGCGCGTGGGGCTACGAGCGTCAGTTCAGCCTCGACTACGTGCGCGCGACGCTGCCGAAGGTGCAGGAACTCGGCTTCAAGTGGGCGGTGCTCGACGACGGCTGGCAGCGGCGCACCGGCGACTGGGTGCCCGACCGCGCGAAATTCCCGGCCGGCGACGCGGACATGAAGGCGCTCGTCGACGACATCCATGCGCGCGGCCAGAAGGCGCGGCTGTGGATCGCGCCGCTCGCGGTCGCGCCGGGCAGCGACGAACTGCACGACCACACCGACATGCTGCTGCTCGACGCGGACGGCGCACCGCAGGCGATCACCTGGTGGAACAGCTTCTATCTGTGCCCGGCCTACGAGAAGACGCAGGCGCACATCGCCGCACTGATGAAGAAGGTGATCGGCGAGTGGGGCTTCGACGGCGTGAAGATCGACGGCCAGCACCTGAACGGCGTCGCGCCGTGCTACAACCCCGCGCACCGGCATGCGCGGCCGGAGGATTCGGTCGAGCACCTCGCCGATTTCTACCGCGTGTTCCATGACGCCGCGCATGCGATCAAGCCGGATGCGGTCGTCGAAGTGTGCCCGTGCGGCACCGCGTACGCGTTCCACAACATGCGCTACATCGACCAGGCGCCGGCGTCCGATCCGCTGTCGAGCTGGCAGGTGCGCCACAAGGGCAAGACACTGAAGGCGCTGATGGGCGCATCGTCCGCGTACGCGGGCGATCACGTCGAACTGAGCGACGGCGGCCGCGATTTCGCGTCGGCGGTGGGCGTCGGCGCGGTGATCTCGACGAAGTTCACGTGGCCCGTCGATCCGAAACCGAAGGACTCGTTCCTGCTGACGCCCGAGCACGAGCAGGCATGGCGGCACTGGGTCGAGATCTACAACGCGCACCGGCTCGCCGAGGGCCGCTATCGCGGCGAGCTGTACGACATCGCGTTCGACAAGCCCGAGGCTCACGTCGTGGAAAAGGACGGCGTGCTGCATTACGCGTTCTACGCCGAGCGCTGGAGCGGCCCGGTCGCGCTGCGCGGCCTGCAGCCCGGCCGGTCATACCGGATCGTCGATTACGCGAACGGCAATCGCGAGGTCGGCCGCATCGCGCCGGGGCACGACGCGATCGCATTGCGCTTCGAGCATGCGGCGCTGCTCCGCGCCGAGCCGCTCGACGCGTGAGCGTCACCCCGCAACACCGCGTACCACCGCCCGGGCCACGTGTCGTCGCGCATCACCGGGCAACCGGCAGTTCCGCAACGCGCAGTTCCATTCGTCATTCCGATCCCTCCACTGGAGATGCTTCGATGAAAAAAATTGCACGCAACCTTTCCGGTGTCGCGGCGCTCGCGCTGTGCGCCTCGATCCTGCAGGCCTGCGGCGACGGGTCGTCCGATCCGTTGTCGGCGAAGGCCTTTGCCGCGTCGCCGCCGGCCGGGGCGGCTCCCGCGCGCGCCGCGTCGCACTGGACGCCGGCGGTGGGCGATACGTGGCAATGGCAGCTCAAGGGCAAGCTCAATACGTCGTACAACGTGGCCATCTACGACATCGACCTGTTCGATACCGACGCGGCGACGATCGCGGCGCTCAAGCAGGCCGGGCGCAAGGTCGTCTGTTATTTCTCCGCGGGCAGTTCGGAGAACTGGCGGCCCGATTTCTCGAAGTTCAAGGCGTCCGACCAGGGCAACAAGCTCGACGACTGGGAAGGCGAGCGCTGGCTCGACATCCGTTCGAGCAACGTGCGCGAGATCATGACGGCCCGCCTCGACCGCGCGGTGGCGAAGGGATGCGACGGCGTCGAGCCGGACAACGTCGACGGCTATGCGAACGACACAGGTTTTCCGTTGCAGGACACCGATCAGTACGCGTTCAACGTATTCATCGCGAACGAGGCGCACAAGCGCAATCTGGCGGTCGGGCTGAAGAACGACGTCGATCAGCTCGTGGCGCTCGAACCGTCGTTCGACTTCGCGGTGAACGAGGAATGCAACGAGCAGAAGGAGTGCGACGGCTACACGGTGTTCACGTCGAAGAACAAGCCGGTGCTGAACGCCGAGTATGCGGGCAAATACCGGACGCCGAGCGGGCAACGCACGCTGTGCAATGCGGCGCGCGCGCTCAACATGCGCACGCTCGTGCTGGCGAAAAAGCTCGACGACAGCTACCGGTTCAGCTGCGACGGCGCCTGATCGAACCGCGCCCGTCGTGACGGGCGAACCTGTGTGACCGGTGTCCGCGCGCGCACGCTCCGTGCCCGGGCGTGCGCGCCGTGCGCATCGGATGCCGCGATCCGGCGCGCGATGCATGGCCGATGCCGCATCGACGTCCGTTCAAATCGATTCGCACTACTTATTCAACCATACGATGAAAAATTGCATGCTGATTGCAGGCGCTGCCGTGACGGCCGCGCTTTCCGTCGCCGCGCGCGCGGAGGGTTCGGTCACGCTGTACGGCACGATCGATACGGGTGTCGCGTATCTGAACCACGCGGAAGGCGGGAAGTCGCGCGTATCGATGTCGTCAGGCGCGTTGTCGGCGAACGAATGGGGATTGACCGGCAGCGAGGCGCTCGGCGGCGACATGAACGCGATCTTCACGCTCGAGAACAATTTCGACGTCGGGACCGGCCAGCTCGACGGCGGCCGGCTGTTCGGCTCGAAAGCGTTCGTCGGCGTCGCGTCCGCGACGTGGGGCACGCTGACGCTCGGCCGGCAGAACGATCCGGTGACGGATCTCGTGCAGCCGATCACGGCCGACGCGTTCAGCGGGCTCTTCGCGCCGCCCGGCGACGTCGACAACTACGACAGCAGCGTGACGTTCAGCAACGCGGTCAAATGGACGAGCGCGGCGTGGCACGGCGTGACGGTTGCGGCGATGGTGTCGCCCGGCGGCGTGGCCGGCGCATCGGGGTCGGGGCTCGCGTATGCCGGCGCATTCGGCTATGCGGACGGTCCGCTGAGCGCGGCGGCCGGCTACCTGCACGTCGACAACGGCAACGCGCTCCGTTCGACGCGCGGCGCATCGTCGGCCGATTCGTTCTTCAACAGCGCGGTGAACCGCGCGTATGCGTCGGCGCGGTCGATCGAAGTCGCGCGCGCCGGGGTGCAGTATGCGATCGGCAACGTGACCGTCGGCGCGGCGTTCAGCTTCAGCGAATACCGGCCCGACGCGTCGTCGACGTTCGTGCACGCGCAGCGCTACCGGAACGGTTCGGCGTTCGCGCAATGGCAGGCGCTGCCGTCGCTGCTGACGATCGTCGGCTACAACTTCACGTGGTCGGGCGGCGATTCGTCCGCGCGCTATCACCAGGTCAATGCCGGCGTCGACTATCTGCTGAGCAAGCGCACCGATCTCTATACGACGGTCGGCTACCAGCACGCGAACGGCTTCAACGGAACCGGGCCGGCCCAGGCCGTGATCGGGTCGTACAACGTCGATGCCGGCACGAATTCGCAGTTGCTCGCGATCGTCGGCATCCGGCACCGGTTCTGAGCCCGGTTGCCGGCGCGCGTTATTTGCGGCTTTTCAGGAAGGAGCGTCCTTCGGCCGTGATCGATGCGCCGGAGCGGCCGTGCGCGGGATGGCTGACGAACCCGGCGCTGACGAGTTCCCGCGCGATCGACCAGCCGAGCGCCGGCGCGTCGCGGCCGTAGCGAACATCGGCGAGCCGTTCGAGCGCCCAGATCGCGGAGGCCGACAGGTTGGGGGTGTTGGACGTGAGATTGTCGTTCATCGCTTCCTCGGGAAATGGGGTGTCGGGGTGGACGGCGCATGGCCGCGGGATCGGCGGCGCAAGCGTCAGCTTGCTTGCAGCAACGGCAGCAGCGCCTGCAGCGCGGCCTCCTCGTCGGGGCCGGTGGCGAGCACCTGGGCCGACGTGCCGCCGTGAACCTGCAGCGACGCGATTGCGCCGCCGTCTTTTGCGTTGCTGCTGTGCCCGTTCGCGATCAGTTGGATGTCGCTGTCGAAACGGCGTGCCGCGGCGACGGTCGCGTCGCGCGCGGCGCGGCCGCGATTGCGGTTCCATGCGGGGCCGATTTGAACGTACACAACGATTGCCACGATGCTGGAAAGCCTCCGGACAGGTGGGCGGGGCGGTGCGCGACATGCACGGTTGCGCACGTGTTGCGGACATCGGGCGGCCGGTATTCACGATTTCTCCCGCAGGGTCGCGGGTGCCGGCCGGGCGGAGTGCGCGCGCCATCCGGCGCGAACATGCCGACATCCGCTGCGAAGGCGCATTCAAGTGCGCGGATTGTCGGGAAGTGCGTGATTATAATGCATCGGCCAGATCATGTGAATTGCATTATAATGCGGTGTGCGCCGATGCCGGCCCGCGGCGTTGCCGGCGGGCGTGTCGCCCGCATCCGGGCGCGCAACCTGCTCGCCCGGCATCATCGAACTCCTCCCCGAATGGAAGCCGCAATGAATGCCCCCGCCTGCCCGCAATGTGCAATGGAAAACACTTACCCGGACGGTGCGCTGACCGTCTGCGCGGACTGCGGCCACGAATGGTCGGCCGACGCCGGCGCCGAGGCCGGTGACGAACCGGCGGGCGACGTCGTCAAGGACGCGAACGGCAACGTGCTGTCGGACGGCGATTCGGTCGTGCTGATCAAGGATCTGCGTGTGAAGGGCTCGTCGATCACGCTGAAGATGGGCACCAAGGTCAAGAGCATCCGGCTCGTCGGCGGCGATCACGAAGTCGACTGCAAGACCGACATGGGCGGCTTCATGCTGAAGGCGTGCTACCTGAAGAAGGTCTGAGCACGCGGTTCAGGCGACCGTTGCCTTCGCGTTTTCATCCGCCGCGTTTTCATCCGACTACCCGCACATGGCCGAGGATCGAACTTCCTATGACGCGTTCGTCAGGTTCCTGGCGACGCCGCTGAACGACGGCCGGCCGTTCGTGCTGCGGACGCAGCATGCGGTGTCGCTGCACTTCGATCATTTCGGCACGCAGAGCTTCATGTCGCTGCGCGATCCGATGCGGCTGGAGCTGGGTTATACGCGCGTGATGATGGGTTTCCTGCTGCTGCAGCCCGAGCCTGCACACATCTGCATGCTCGGGCTCGGCGGCGGTTCGCTCGCGAAGTACTGCTACCGTCACCTGCCCGGCACGACGATCGATGCGGTCGAGATCAATCCGGACGTGATCGCGCTGCGCGACGTGTTCAGGATTCCGGCCGATGATGCGCGGTTCAGCGTGGTATGCGCGGACGGCGCGGATCATCTGGAGCGGGCGGACGTCCGGACCGACGTGATCCTGCACGATGCGTTCGTCGCCGACGGTATGCGCGGCCGCTGTGCCGGCCGCACGTTCCTCGACGCGTGCCGCGCGCGCCTGAGCGCATCCGGCGTGCTCGCGATCAACTTCATGGACGACGATCCGGCGTTGCCGCAGCACCTCGAGCAACTGCGGTCGGTATTCGGTTCGTCGTATGCGCTGCTGCCGTGCGGCGACGACAACAACTTCGTCGCATTCGCATGGAAGGACGGCAGCCGGCTGCCGTCGTTGCGTATCCTGCTGGAGCGGGCGCTCGCGTGCCCGCAGGCCGGCGAACTGAAGCTGGCTGCCACCGCGAGGCGCATGAAGCACGGCGAGGGCATTGATCCGGGGCGGCTGGTCTGGCGCGCGCAGTCGCACGAACGTTGGGAGATCGGCGCGTAACAGTAGCGGGCGGTACCGGGCCGGCGGGGCCGGTGCCGCGCGCGGCCGGTGCGGCCGCGCTTACTTCACGCGCTTGCCGATCGCGCTCCGGGTCTTGTACGTGACGCCGTGCCGGTCCAGATATTCGCGGATCAACTGCCGTACGACTTGCGACGGCGTAAGATCCTGCTCCGCGCAGAGCATCTCGAAGGCTTCCTTCTTCGCGGGATCGATCAGGACGGTCAGGCGGGCGGTTTTCGTTTCCATGACGGGGCGAGGGTGGTCGATATGTTAATCAAATTATAATCGATCCGCTTTCGGCGTTACCGCGCGCGAGCGCTGCCTGTCGCGCACGATCAGCGTTTGCTGCGCAGCAGCGCGAGCAGGTCGTCGATCACCGGCACGATGGCGAGCGTGACGAGCACCGCGGCGAGCGGCACGGTCGACACGTAGCCCACGCGCTTGAAGCCGATCGCGCCGGCCAGGCCGCCGACGAAGAACGACGAGAGCATCGTCGCGTGAATCCGCAGTTTCGAACGGTTGGCGATCACCGCGTGCGCGTCGACGTCGATGGCCGACCGGTTCCAGTAGAACAGCTTGCCGAGCTCGATGCCGAGGTCGGTCACGATGCCCGTCATGTGCGTCGTGCGGATCTCCGCGCCCGACAGTTTCGTGATCGTCGCGTTCTGCAGCCCCATGATGAAGCACAGCAGCGTCACGGTCACCGGCACGAAGAAGGTTTCCCACAGGGCCAGATGGCTGCCGAGCAGCCCGAACAGCAACAGCAGCGCGGCTTCGACCAGCAGCGGCAGCATGAACTGGCTGTGCAGCCCGCGGCGGCGCCCCCAGTTGACGAGGACCGCCGAGCACGCGGCGCCGATCAGGAACGACCCCAGCGAGCTGATGCCGGCGAGCGCGAGCCGCACGTCGCCGAGCGCCGTCTGGTCGGCGATCGCCGACACGATGCCGCTCATGTGCGACGTGTACTGCTTGACCGCGAGAAAGCCGCCGGCATTGGCCGCGCCGGCGACGAACGCGAGCGAAAACCCGAGCTGGCGGTTCGCGGTCGCGCTGCGGTGTTTTCCCGTCAGGTTTCGAAAGTACTGCGCTGGCATAAGGGTGTCGCTCGATCGTCGCGGATTCGCGGTCACAGGCCGAAACCGGTGCCGGACGCCGTGACGGGCACGCCGCTTGCACCGGATACCGGGGCTGTCGAATCATGTGATGAACATGATAATGTCATTATCATACTCTGTTGGCCGGATGGTGCTTTCAGTACAATGATGGAAGGCGCCGCCGGCTGGCTGTTTCGCCGCTGCGCGGCGCGCGCTTGCGATTCCCTTCTGCCCACCGCTTCATGACCCCGATCAAGTTCATCCTGCGCTACACGGCGATCCCGTTCACGGCCATCGTCGCCGTGGTGATCTGGACTGTCATACCATCGTCGAAAGAGATCGATGCGAGACAATATGCGGCGCTGTCGCGCGCGTACGCGAGTTTCCCGCTGCCGTTCCGGCGCGAGATCTCGGACACGATGGAGCACGGCACGATCAACGACCGGCGCTATCAGGCGCTCGTGCGCGATTCGCTGGGCAACGGCGTCGCGCTGGACTGGCCGGCGTCGGGCGTCGGCGGCGTCGCCGACGAGCGGCAAAAACTGGCCGAACTGATTCAGGCCGATTCGGATCTTCAAAGGCAACGGCAATGAAAACCCTGCTGGTTTCTGTGGCATTCGCGATGATCATCGCGAGTTTGATCTTCGCGCTGTACTTCATGAATCACGATCGCGGCAAGTCCAAGCGGATGGCGTGGTCGCTCGCCGCGCGCGTCGGGTTGTCGGTCACGCTGTTCCTGTCGCTGCTGATCGCGTACAAGCTCGGCTGGATCGAACCGACCGGGTTGCCGATCGGGCGCTGACGCGCGATTGCCGCGCGGTTCGATCCCGCGTGATCGCACCGAAGTGGACTTGACGGCGAGAACCGGTGGTCGATCAGCCCGTGACGGCGGTTGGACCGGGGCAGGCAGCCGTCATGCGAGCGCGGAGAGCGTTGGGGCGGTGACCGCGCTGCCGGGCAGCGTGGGCAGTGCGTCGAGAAGCGATGCGGTGTACGGGTGCGACGGCGCGTCGAATACCTGCGTAACCGGCCCGCTTTCGACCACGCGGCCCCGCCGCATCACGAGAATCCGGTCGGCCACGTGATGCACGACGCCCAGGTCGTGCGAGATGAACAGCATCGCGGTGCCGTGTTCGGCCTGCAGATCGGCGAGCAGGTCGAGCACCTGAGCCTGGATCGACACGTCGAGCGCGCTGACCGGTTCGTCCGCGACGAGCAGCGCCGGGTTGGACGCGAACGCGCGCGCGATCGCGACGCGCTGGCGCTGGCCGCCGGACAATTCGCGCGGGTAACGGTCGAAGCACGCCGCGCCGAGCTGCACTTCGTCGAGCAGTTGCAGCACGCGGCGGCGGCGCGCGTCGCCGTGGAGTCCGGCCACCTCGAGCCCTTCGCCGATGATCCGGCCGACCGAATAGCGCGGATCGAACGAACTGTACGGGTCCTGGGCGATCAGTTGCAGCCGCGCCCGGCGGGTGCGCCGCGCGGCTTCGGGGATGCCGTTCCATGGCCGGCCGTCGAGCGTGACGGTGCCGGCGTCGGGTTCGACGAGCCCGAGCACGATGCGCGCGACCGTCGATTTGCCGGAACCGGATTCACCGACGATGCCGAGCGTCTCGCCGCGCGCGAGGGAGAACGACACGCCGTCGACGGCGGCAGGCGCATCGCGCTCGCCGTAGCGTTTCGTCAGCGCGTCGACGGCCAGCACCGGTGCCTGCGTGTCGATGCGCTTCGGCGGCAGGGGGACGCGCTCGGCGCTCGCCAGCCGGAATCCGCGCGACGCGGCGGTGGGAATTGCCGCGAGCAACGCACGCGTGTACGGATGCGCCGGTGAGCTCAGCACGTCGCGTGCCGGCCCCTGTTCGACGACCTGTCCCGCGCGCATCACGAGCACGCGGTCGGCCAGATCGGCCACGACCGCGAGGTCGTGGCTGATCAGCAGGATCGCGTCGCCGGCGTCCCGGCGCACACGCAGCAGCGACAGGATCTGGCGTTGCACGGTCATGTCCAGCGCCGTGGTCGGCTCGTCGGCAATCAGCAGCGATGCACCGCCCGCGATCGCGGTGCCGATCAGCACGCGCTGCCGCAAGCCGCCCGACAACTGATGCGGATACTGCGGCAGCCGCCGCTCGGGATCATCGATGCCGACCGCGCGCAGCAGGTCGGCGCTGCGCGCGGCGACATCGTGCCGGCGCGTATCGTGCAACGCCTCCGCGACGAGGTCGCGCACGCGCCACAGCGGGTCGAGCGACACCAGCGCGTCCTGCAGCACGTAGCCGATCCGGCGGCCGCGTATCGTGCGCCAGTCGCGCTCGCGATGGCCGCGCGCGTCGGTGCCGGCGATCTCGAATCGGGCCGCGTCGATCACGGCGCGCGGGCCGTTCAGCCCGACCAGACTGCGCGCGGTGACCGACTTGCCGGAGCCCGACTCGCCGACGAGCGCGACGCATTCGCCGGCATGCACGGCCAGGTCGAGCGGGCCGACGACGGGCTGGGTGCCTCGCGGGCCGCGAAACCCGATCGTCAGACGCTCGATGCGAACCAGCGGCACGGCGGCGTCGGTCGTTGCGCTCGCAACGGTATCGCGCGTGCTCATGCTGTCTCCCGGTGCTCGAAGCGCGCCTGCCAGTAGCCGCCGAGCGCATTCACGGCGATCACGGCCGCGGTGATCGCGAGGCCGGGCCACACCGCGATCCACCACGCGTTGTACAGATAGTTGCGGCCCTCGGCGAGCATCAATCCCCATTCCGCCGCGGGCGGCTGCGGCCCCATTCCGAGAAAGCTCAACCCCGACGTGCCGATGATCGCGGTGCCCAGCCCGATCGTCGCGAGGACCGGCACCTGCGCGATCGCATGCGGCAACACGTGCCGCCACACCAGTACCGCCGGCGCGAGGCCGAGGGTGCGCGCGTGCTCGACATAGCCGGACGCCGCGACGACGAAGGTTTGCGCCCGCACCACGCGTGCGAAGCGCGGTACCGACGCGACGCCGAGCGCGAACACGAGGTTGACCGCGCCGGGGCCGGTGAACGAGATCAGCATCAGCGCGAGCAGCAGGTCGGGAAACGCGGACACGACGTCGAGCACGCGCGTGATCAGCTCATCGAGCCAGCCGCGCGCGAGGCCGGCGCACAGCCCGAGCGCGGTGCCGAACAGCGTCGCGACGCCGATCGCGGCCGCGCTGATCGACAGCGAGTAGCGGGCGCCATGCACGACCCGCGAGAAGATGTCGCGGCCGAGCTGGTCGGTGCCGAGCCAGTGCTCGGCGCTGCTGCCGAGCTGCGCGGACAGCGGATCGGCCGACAGCGGGTCGTGGTGCGCGAGCCAGCCCGGTGCGACCACGGCGATCGCGTTCAGCAGCAGATACACGGCGGCGAGCGCGAGGCCCGGATGGCGGCGCAGCCAGCCGGCGGCGGCGAATGTGGCGGGCGTGCGCAACGTGAAGTCGATGGGCGTGGACATCGAAGTCTCCGGTTCAGCGCGCTGCGCGGCGGTCGCGCAGGCGGGGATCGATCAGCAGGTACAGCAGGTCGACGGCCGTGCTGAGCGTGACGTAGATGGCCGCCGACAGGATCGCGATCGCGAGGATCACCGGCATGTCCTTCGACAGCACCGCGTCGACCGTCACCTTGCCGAGGCCCGGCCGGCCGAACACCTGTTCGGTGATCACCGCGCCGCTAAGCAAGCCGCCGACGAGCCAGCCGGCGAGCGTGACGGCCGGCAGCGCCGCATGGCGCAGCGCATGGCGCACCCGCAGCGCGAGCCCGCCGATGCCCCACGAACGCACCGTCAGCGCGTACGGCTCGTCGAGCGCGCGCTCGATGCCTTGCCGCAGCACGCGGCCGATCACCGCGCCCTGCGCGAGCCCGAGCGACAGCGCGGGCAGCACGAGCGACGCGAAGCCGCGATCGCCGGCCACCGGGAACAACTTCAGCGTGAAGCTGAACACGAACAGCAGCATGATGCCGAGCCAGAACGACGGCGTCGACGCGAGCAGCAGTTCGACACCCGATGCGGCGCGGCCGGCCCAGCGTCGGCCGGCGGTCAGTACCGCGAGGCCGACCGCGAATACGATCGTCACCACCAGCGCCGCGCCCGTCAGTTTCAGCGTCGGCCATAGCTGGCCGAGCACGAGCGGCGCGACGTCGGTGTTGAGGATGTACGAGCGGCCGAACTCGCCGTGCAGCACGCGCCACAGGTAATGCAGGTATTGCAGCGCGAGCGGCTCGTCGAGCCCCCATTCCTGGCGGATCGCGGCCTCGATCTCCGGCGTACTCAACTGCTCGCCGATCAGGATGCCGACGATATCGCCCGGCGCGAGATGCACGGCGGCGAACGACAGCGTCACCGCGGCCCACAGCACGAGCGCGCCGGTGGCGAGCCGCGT
Source organism: Burkholderia sp. IO2 (assembly GCF_029522185.1). Classification (NCBI taxonomy): domain Bacteria; kingdom Pseudomonadati; phylum Pseudomonadota; class Betaproteobacteria; order Burkholderiales; family Burkholderiaceae; genus Burkholderia; species Burkholderia sp. IO2. The sequence goes on from NZ_JAKWFH010000049.1 coordinate 24,828, forward strand.
CGCGACCGGCGAACGCAGCCAGCGGCGCCACGCAGCCGGCGGCGCAGCGGCAGGCCGCGCGTCCGGGACGGCGACGAAAGCGGACGACGGACGGTTCATGGTCGATTCTCCTGTCGGGGCGGCGCGATGGGCGAGGCGAAGCAGGCCGGCACGCGTCGGCTTACTTCTTCACCCACACGTCGTACGGGTTCTCGGGCATCTGCGCGAACGAGCGGAAGCGCAAGCCCTGGACCGCCTTCGCGGCGGCGATCTGGTCTTCCGGCTCGTACAGCGGCAGCGCGTACGCCTGTTCGTTGATCGCGAAGCGCTGCAACTCGCCGTACAGCCTCTTGCGCTCGGCGACGTTCTGCGTGCGCGCAGCCGCCTGCAGCCAGCGCGTCAGCTCGGGCGCCGCCGCACGGCTGTAGTTCAGCGCGCCGCCGCGATCGACGGGCAGGTAGTGGCCTTCGATGTCGATGCCGTCCGGCGGCGTGTTCGAGTTCGCGATCGAACCGAACTTGCCGCTCTTGCGCGCCTCGACGTACGTGCCGTCGTCGACGTACTGAATCTTCAGGTCCACGCCCAGTCGTTGCCGCGCTTGTGCCTGCAGCGCCTGCAGCAGCACGTCGCGCTGGTCGCGCACGGTCGCCTGCGCCTGGACGACCGCGATCGTCAGCCGTTCGCCGTGCTTCGTGCGATAGCCGCCGCTGTCGCGCGCGCTCCAGCCGGCTTCATCCAGCAACTGGTTCGCGAGCTTCGGGTTGTTGCCGTAGGTCTTTTCGATCGACGCGTCGTAGAACGGATCGATCGGCGACGTGATGCCCCAGGCGCGCGTGCGCTCGCCGCGGTAGATCGACTGCACGATGCCGGTCGTGTCGAGCCCTTCGAGCAGCGCGCGGCGCACCTTCACGTCCTGCGTCGCGCCGTAGCCGACGTTCAGGAACAGCGAGTACGGCGTGCCGGTATTGAGCGCGCGGCGGTAGGTGAAATCGGCGTTCTTGCGGATCAGCGCGGCGTCGTTGCCGGACACGCCCTCGATCACGTCGACCTGGCCGGACAGCAGCGCGCCGGTGCGGACCGACGATTCGGGCAGGAACCGGTAGACGACCCGGTCGAGATACGCGGGGCCCTGGTGGCCCGCGGTCGGCGGCGCCCAGCGATAGTCAGGATTCTTCGCGAACTCGATTTCCTGGCCCTTCACGTAGCGGCGCAGGATGAACGGGCCGGTGCCGGCGATGTCGGGGCCGCCGGATTTCAGGCCGGGCCGGTCGAACGCGTTCGGCGACAGCAGCGGCAGCCGGCCCGCGAACGTCAGGAACGGCGCATACGGCGCGTCGAGCGTGATGACGACGGTGTGCTCGTCCGGCGTCTTGACGTCGGCGACGTGCGAGATCAGCCGCGCAAGCTGGCTGCCGGCCGCATACGACAGTTCGCGCGCGTTCAGGAAATTGCGGGCGACGGCCTTCGCGTCGAACGGCGCGCCGTCGGTGAACTTCACGCCGTCGCGCAGCGTGAACGTGTAGGTCTTGCCGTCGGCGGAGACCTTGTAGCCGGTCGCGAGCCACGGCACGTAGCTGCCGTCGGGCTTCTGCGCGAGCAGGCTTTCATACGCGTTGCGCAGCAGCAGCTCGACCTTGTCCTGGCCGTTCAGTTGCGGGTTCAGCGTGCGGGGCTCGGTTTCGACGCCCCAGGTCAGCGTGCCGCCCGCGACGGGCGCGCCCTGGGCGAACGCCGCATGCGGCAGCGCGAGCGCGAGCAGCAGCGCAGCCGATACGGTGCGGCGCGACGCGCGCGGCGCGGAATCCGGAAATGCGAATGTCATGCGAGAAAGCCTTTTACGAGGTGGATAGCGGTGGATGCGGTTCGCGTCGTTTATGTGGGCCGGCGCGGCACGTCATGTCATGCGTTCGCGTGGATGCGCTCGCGGTCCGGGGCGGTATCGTCCGCTGTCGGGGCCGGGTAGAGATCCGGGATCAGGATTTTTCTCAGCCAGACGAGCGGCGTGCCGAGCGCATTCGTCGAGTGGTCGAACGGCTGATAGCCGCTACGCTCGTAATACGACGGCAGCCATGGATGGTTGGTCGCGGTCGCGAGATACGTCGCCGGCGCCTTCACCTGCGACGCCAGGAACTGCGTCTCGACGTGCGCGATCAGCGCGTGTCCGAATCCCTGTCGTTTGAACGCGGGCGCGACCGCGAACCAGTGCAGGAACGGATAGGGCGTGCGATGGCGTTCGCCGGATACCCACGGAAACCGCACGGTCAACGTGGCCGCGAGGGCGGTACGGCCGTCGGGTGTCGCGTGTTCGAGCACGAACGTCGTTTCGCGCGCGATGGTCTGCGCGACGCGTTCGATCGGCGAGCGCGTGATCGTGAAGTGCACGCCCTGCGCCGCGAGCGGCGCGTAGGCGTTCTGCAGCAGCGCATAGACGGCCGGCACGTCGTCCGCGCCGGCGATGCGGATCGTATCAGTCATGGCGCGGTGCCTTCGAAGTGCGGTTGATGCGTGGTCGTGCGCGCGTTCCACCCGTCGCGCGCCGCCGCGGCGTCGTGATCGTCGGCGGGCGCGCCGGCCAGCAACCGCAGCGACGCAATCCGCGGTGCGGCATCGGCGAGTGGCGTGTCGACGACGAATTCGGCAATCCCGTGACGACGATGCAACGCGTCGAACTCGCGCAGCACGTCGTCGCGCGTGCCGTGCACGATGCGCGTTTCGCGCGGGTCGATCCGGTGCGGGCCGCCGCCGGCCTGACGGATGTACGCATGCGCCTGTTCGACGCTGCCGACGTTGACGGCCGGCGTGTCGCCCACCTGCACGCGAAAGCCCTGATGGCCGCTCGCGAGCCGCGCGGCCGCGTCGCGGGTGCCGGCGACGATCGCGGAGACGGCCAGCAGCGGCGTGCGGCCGCCCGACGCTTCCCGATAGGTATCGAACGTTCGCGCCAGATCCGTTGCCGATGCGTTCAGGTGCGACGCGTAGACGAACGCCCAGCCGAGCCGTGCGGCGAGCGTCGCGCTTTCCGCGCTCGCGCCGAGCAGGAACGGTTGCGCGGGCGTTGGCGGTCGCGGCGTCGCATGCAGCGTGGCCGCATCCTCGCCGGTCGCATCGGTTGTCGCATCGTCACCGTGGAGATGGCGATTCAGCGCGTGGGCCAGATCGGCGAAGGGCGCGCGTCGCGCCGGATCGTAGCCGTCCTGCAGCGCGCGCGTCGACAGCGGCAGGCCGCCCGGCGCCTTGCCGATGCCGAGATCGACGCGGCCGGGCGCGAGCGACGCGAGCAGGTTGAAGTTTTCCGCGATCTTGTACGGACTGTAGTGCTGCAGCATCACGCCGCCCGATCCGACCCGAATGCGCCGCGTCTGCGCGAGCACGTGCGCGATCAGGATTTCCGGCGACGGGCACGCGAGCGCGGCCGTGTTGTGATGCTCGGCGAGCCAGTAGCGGTGATAGCCGGCCGCATCGGCGAAGCGCGCGAGCGAGACGCTGCGCGCCAGCGCGTCGGCGGCGGTTTCTCCGGGCGCGACGGGGCTCTTGTCGAGCACGCTCAAGCGGAACGGCAACGCGGACAAAGCGGACGAATCGGTGTGGGAGCGGATGGCGTCGAACGTCATGATGAAGCGATCGGCGCGGGTCGAAACGGCCGGATCAGCGGGTTTGGCATGCCGAATTATTTTGCGTCGTCGTTCGCACGGTCAAACAATCAAGAAGAATATCGAAAGCCGAAAATATTCGTTCCGGCCGACCGGGGGGCTTGCGTTATGGTCGTTGGCTGCGCGCCTCGCGGCGCGTGCGTGGAGCCTGCCCGACGATCTCCGGCGCGAGTACGCTCGCCGTCGCGATGGCCGCAGGCATGCCCCGATTCTCCGACCAAACGGAATCACGAGGAATCCGAATGAATGAGCAACGCGAACGACGTACAGCCTTCACGACGACCGGAGCCGCGTCATGAGCGGCGCACGCAGACGGCTCAAGACGCTCGTCGGCGCGGCGAGCGTGCTGTACGCGCCCGGCGATGCGGATGTCGCCCAGGGCGTGCGGCGCGCGGCGTCGCTCGCGCGCAAGGCGGAAGCCGAGAAGATCACCGGCCTCTTTACCGCCGATCTGCTGCAGGCCGATGCGGCCGGCCTCGCCGGGACCACCGGCAGCCAGGAGCCGATCGTCGCGCTGGCGGCGCTGAGTCAGGCGACCTCGGCCATCGGGCTCGTCGCGACCGTGTCGACGACGTATCACCATCCGTACAACCTCGCGCGGCTGATCGGCACGCTCGATCACGTGAGCGGCGGCCGCGCCGCGTGGAACGCGGTCACGTCGTCGGTCGGCGAGGAGAATTTCGGCGATGCCGCGCTGCCCGACCCGGAGCAGCGTTATGCGCGCGCGGCCGAGTTCATCGAGGTCGTCAACGCGCTGTTCGATGCGAACCATCCGCGTGCGACGCGTCGCGGGCCGGGTGGCGGCATCTCCGTCGATCCGCTCAAGCTCGGCGCGATCGACTATCGCGGCGCGCATTTCCAGGTACAGGGGCCGTTGAACGTACCGCCTTCGGCGCAACGGCGGCCTGTGCTGTTTCAGGCGGGGCAGTCGGCAGGCGGCGTGGCGCTCGGCGCGCGGTATGCGGAAGTCGTCTACACGTCGCAGCCGACGCTCGACGATGCGCGCGCGTTCGTCGCCGAGCTGCACCGGCAGGCGGCTGCATTCGGCCGCGGCGACCGGCCGCCGCTCGTGATGAACTCGTTTCATTCGGTGATCGGCGAATCCGATGCCGACGTCGCGCGGCGCTTGCGCGACAAGCATGAGCGCATCGACTACGAACAGGGCAGGCTGAAGCTTGCCGACATGCTCGGCGGCGGTGTCGACCTGCGCGGCCTGCCGCTCGACCAGCCGTTGCCGGCATCGCTGCTGCCGGCGATCGACAGCGTGCACCGCCGGCGCGGGCGCGTGGCGATCTTCGTCGGCTATGCGCGCCAGCGGCTGACGCTGCGCGAGCTGATCGTGCGTGCGCAGGAGACCGGGCACTGGTTCGTCGCGGGTACGCCGGAGCAGCTCGCCGATGCGATCGAAACGCGCTATCGCGCGGGGCTCGTTGACGTGCTGTCGCTGCACGGGCTCGGCCAGCCGGATCAGGAGGACCTGCTGCTCAACGGCTTGCTGCCCGAATTGCGGCGGCGCGACCTGCTCGATACCGACTATGTAGGCGGCGATTTCCGCGCGAACCTGGAACTGCCGGCGTTGCGGCGCGAGGCCGTGGCAGCGTGAACGGATGACCCGCGCACCGGGCGAGGACGTTGGCCGGTGCGCGGCCCGGCGCATATCGCGCGATCAGATATCCATCGAAAAAATAACCATTTGGTACACGCTTCGGCGCGCATTACAGTCTCGCCTCCTGCCGGCCGCCACGCCGGTCGTTCCGACGTTATTTCAGAAATGCGCCACATGAATCGTTTGATGCGTTCCAGGGTCCGCCGTGCCGCGGCCGCGCTGTTCGTGCTCGGCCTCGCGCCGGTTTCCCATGCGGCCCAGCCGACGTTGCGCGTCGGCATCGACGCCGAATCGTACCCGCCGTTCTTTTCGAAAGATGCCGGCGGCAAGTGGAAGGGCTGGGAAATCGACGTGCTCGATGCCGCGTGCGGCAAGCTGAACGTGCGGTGCGAGCTCACCGACATCGCGTGGGACGGCCTGATTCCTGCGTTGCAGAACCGCAAGATCGACGTGATCTGGTCGTCGATGACGATCACCGGCGAGCGGCAGAAAGCCATCGATTTCAGCCGTGCGTATTACGAATCGCCGACGGTGTTCGTCGGCGCGAAAAGCGACCGGCGCCGCGTCGACTGCGCGGTGCCCGCGACCTTCAAGGGCAGCGTGATCGGCGTCGAGGCCGGCACCAACTTCTCCGCGTTCCTCGATGCCCGCTTCAAGCAGGACGCGCAAGTCAAGGCGTTCGACAAGTTCGACAATGCGCTCGCGGATCTGGTGTCCGGCCGCGTCGACTACGTGCAGGAAGGCAAGGGGCTGTTCACGGCGTTCCTCGCGTCGCGCGACGGCAAGGACTTCGAGATCAAGGCCACGTGCGCGGACAATCCGGTGCTGGGCCTCGGCATCGGCGCGGGCGTGCGCCATGGCGATGCGCTGCGCGGCAAGCTGTCGACCGCGATCGCGCAATTGCAGCAGGACGGCACGTGGGATGCGATCACCGCCCGCTATCCGAACCTGAAGGGCACGATCGAGAAGGGGCGTTGAGCGCATGGCCGCGGACGATTCGCTGCTCGCGTTGCTCGCCTTCGGCGACGGCGGTTATGGCCGCGTGTTCGCGGGCGCGTTCGCGCTGACGTTCGGCGTCGCGGCCGCGTCGTTCTGCACCGGCGTGCTGCTCGGCATCGCCGGCGCGCTCGGCAAGCTGTCGCGATACGCGGCGCTCGTGTGGCTGGCGCGGCTCTACACGATGCTCGTGCGCGCGCTGCCGGAGTTGTTGTGCCTGCTGCTCGCGTTCTACGCGGTCGCACCGGCCATCGAGAACGCGTTGCGCGGCAGCCGCATCGTAGCCGGCGACTTCGCGTTCGACCCGTTCGTCGTCGCCGCGCTGTCGCTCGGTTTCATCCAGGGTGCGTATCTCACCGACATCTTGCGCGCGGCGCTCGTCAACGTGCCGGTCGGGCAGATCGAAGCCGCGCACGCGTACGGGATGACGCCCTGGCAGACGTTCACGCGTATCCGGCTCCCGGCCGCGGCGCGGCTCGCGCTGCCGGGCGTCGGCAACGTGTGGCTGAACGCGACCAAGGACGCGTCGTTCATCAGCGTACTCGGATCGTTCACGGATCTGCTGAAGGCGAGCCAGCTCGCGGCCGGTGCGACGCGGCACTACGTCTTCTTCTATCTGGTCACGGCCGCGCTGTTCCTGCTGCTGAGCATCACGTCGACGGGCATTTTCGCGGCGCTCGAGCGGCATGCGAACCGCGGCACGACGCGCGCGACGACATGATCTTCTCGCTGCCTTTCCTGCTCGACACGGTGATGCCGAAGCTGCTCGCCGCGGTGCCGACCACGCTCGCGCTGACGCTCGTATCGGGTGCGGCCAGCGTGCTGCTGGGCGTGCCGCTCGCGCTCGCCGCCGGTGCGCGCCATGCGCCGCTGCGCTGGTCCGCGCGCGGCTGGCTCATGCTGATCCGCGGCACGCCGCTCCTCGTTCAGCTCTATCTGCTGTACTACGGATTCGGGCAGATCGTCCCGCGCGAATGGATGCGCGACAGCTGGGCGTCGCCGCTGCTACGCGACGCGTTCTGGTACGCGATCGTCGCGCTGAGCGTGAACGAGAGCGCGTACGTGGCGACAATCCTGCGCGGCGCGATCGCCGGCGTGCCAGCCGGTGAGATCGAGGCCGGCCACGCATACGGGATGACGCGCATGCAGGTGCTGCGCCGCATCGTCGGCCCGCGTGCGTGGCGGCTTGCGCTGCCCGCGCTCACCGGCGAGGCGATCCTGCTGCTGAAATCGACCGTCCTCGCGTCGACCGTGACCGTGTTCGACGTGATGGGCACGGCCAATACGCTGCGCTTCGAGACGTTGCGCGTGTACGAGCCGCTGGCCGGTGCGGCGATCGTCTATGTCGTGCTGGTCGCGCTGCTGACCATTCCCGCCGCCCGCGTCGAGCAGCGCATCAATCGCTACCTGACGCGCCAGCCCGACGAACGCGTGCCCGCACGGCGCAGCCGCGCGTCGTCGGGCGCGTGGGCGGCCCCCAACTGATTCCTGCCTTGGTACCGATTTCGACGATGTCCGATCCTCGCCCCTTGCTGTTTTCCCTGTATGAACAAGCCAGCGTCGGCTGCGGCGGCGCGCCGAGCCTGTGGACCCATCCGGCCGACGAACGGCTGCGCGCGAATACGCTCGCGTTCTGGTCGAATCTCGCTCGCACGGCCGAGCAGGCCGATCTCGACATGCTGTTCTTCGCGGACGTGCTCGGCCTGTACGACGTCTATGGCGGGTCGGCCGACGCGGCGGTGCAGTGGGCGGTCGAGGCACCCGCGAACGATCCGATGATGCTGATTCCGGCGCTCGTCGCGCAGACCGAACGGCTCGCGTTCGGCGTGACGGCGAGCACGACCTACGAGCATCCGTTCGCGCTCGCGCGTCGCTTCAGCACGCTCGATCATCTGAGCAACGGCCGGATCGGCTGGAACATCGTGACGTCCTACCTGACGAGCGCGGCGCGCAACTTCGGGCTCGACCGGATGATCGGCCACGACGCACGCTACGCGCGCGCGGAGGAGTTCCTCGACGTCGTGTACAAGCTGTGGGAAGGGAGCTGGGCGGACGACGCGGTCGTCGCCGACAAGCACGCGCCGCGCTATGCGCGTGGCGAGCGCGTGCGGCCGATCGCGCACGAAGGCACGCACTACCGCGTGCAGGGGCCGCACGTCTGCGCGCCGTCGCCGCAGCGCTCGCCCGTGCTGATCCAGGCCGGCTGGTCGGGGCGCGGGCGCGCGTTCGCGGCGAAGCACGCGGAGGTGGTGTTCGTCGCGAAATCGGATCCGCACGAGATTCGCGCGGGCCTCGACGAGATTCGGCGGCTCGCGGCCGAACGCGGCCGCGCGGCGGACGACGTGAAGTCGCTGACGGTGCTGCGGATCGTCACGGCGCGCTCGTCGAGCGATGCGAAGGAGAAGTATCACGCGCTGCAGCAGCACTATCACCAGCACGCGCAACTCGTCAGCTATGCGGGCGACACCGGCATCGACATCGACCGCTATGCGGACGACGAACCGCTGACGACGCAGACGGAAGGCCTGACGTCCTACGTGGTGCGGCCGGACGGCAGCGGCAAGCCGCTCACCGCGGGCGACGTGCGGCGCAAGTTCGCGAGCGTCACGCGCGGCACCGACCTGATCCTCGTCGGCGCGCCGGACGAAGTCGCGGACCAGCTCGCCGAGCATGCGCGGCAGTCGACGACGAGCGGCTACATGATCAACCCGCTGATCAGCCCGGGCACGCTCGACGATTTCGCCGAACTGATCGTGCCTGAGCTGAAGAAGCGCGGCCTGTACCGGACGACGCCGGCGAGCGGCACCTTCCGTTCACGGCTGGGCGGCCGCGACCGCCTGCCGGACACGGCCTATGGCGCGTCGTTCCGGTTTCCCGTGCCGGAAGCGGGCTGACCAGCCGACCAATGCCGAACGACTTTCATCGGAGGGGCGTGACATGAGCGATGACGTACTGTTCCTGCCGCAACTGCATCGTGCCGACCGGGATCTCTCGGCATGAATCGCGCGACGAACGAAACCATGGAGGCGACGCGGCGCGAAGCTCGACCCCGTCGATCGGCATCGCCGCCCGTCCTGAGCGCCACGGGCATCGCGAAACGCTTCGACGCGACCGTCGCGCTGGCGGCGCTCGACCTGTCGATCGGCGCCGGCGAAGTCGTCGCGCTGATGGGCGCGAACGGCGCGGGCAAGTCGACTTTCGTCAAGATCCTGAGCGGTGCGCTGCAAGCGGACGACGGCACGCTGACGCTGCGCGGCGAACCGTATCGGCCGGCGTCGCCGCACATGGCCAAGCGGCTCGGCGTCGCGACCGTGCACCAGTCGGTGGTCGACGCCGTCGTGCCGACGCTGTCGATCGCCGACAACCTGCTGCTGGACCGGCTGTGTGACCCGGCGTCGCCGTGGCGCGCGCCGCCGGCCGCGCGGCGTGCCGCGGCGCGTTCGCTTGCCGAGCGGGTCGGGCTCGACGTCGATCTGGCGGCGCCGCTCGCATCGCTGTCGCTGGCCGACCAGCAGCGCGTGACCTTGGCGCGTGCGCTGGCCGGGCAGCCGTCGTTGCCGATTCTCGACGAGCCGACCGCCAGCCTGTCGGCGACGGAGGCCGAGCGGCTGTTCGAGCTGGTGGATGCGTTGCGCCGCGATGGCGTCGCCATCCTGCTGGTGTCGCATCGGCTCGGCGATCTGCGTCGCATCGCCGATCGCGCGGCGATCGTCCGCGACGGCCGGATCGTCGCGGATCTGGCCGCGCCGATCGATTTCGACGCCGCGGTGGAAACGATGATCGGCCGGCCGTTGCCGCGTACGCGTGCACCGGCGCCGGCACTCGCGCCGGCGCGTGCCGGCGCGTGCCGGGCTGGCCGGCTCGGGATCGAGCTCAGGCTCCGGCTCGGGATTCAGCGTGCGGCAGATCCGGCTGACACCGACCAGCACGCCGTTCGACCTCGAGGTCCGGCGCGGCGAGATCGTCGCGATCGCGGGCCCGGTCGGCGGCGGCAAGTCGCGTTTCGCGCGGACGATTTTCGGCGCGGTGCGGGCGGCGGCCGGCGAGATGACGCTGGACGGCCGGCCGTGGCGGCCACGCTCGCCGGCGGACGCGATTCGCGCCGGCGTCTTCCTGGCCGGAGAGGATCGCTGGCGCACGTCGTTGTTTCCCGACAGCGTGCCGTTTGCCTCGATCGCGGGCACGATCGGCTTTCCGTTCCTGTCGCGCTGGTTCGCGGGCGGCGCGGTGCGCCGAGCCCGCGAACGCACGGCCGCCGCGGCCGCGATCGCGCGGTTCGGCATTCTCTGCGAGGGGCCGGACGATCGCGTCGCGCACCTGTCCGGCGGCAACCAGCAGAAGGTCGTGCTCGCGCGCTGGCACGCCGAGCTCGCGCGGCTGTTGCTGCTCGACGAACCGTTCCAGGGCATCGATGCGGGCGCGCGCGCCGATATCGTCGATACGCTGCGGCGTCATGCGCATGAACGTGCGACGCTCGTGTTCGTCAGCGATCTCGAGGAAGCGGCCGAGATCGCCGATCGGATCGTGCGGTTCGATCGCGCGACGCTCGATGGCCTGTCTCCGACTTCTTCCATCGTGGGTGCCCGCTCATGAAACCCGTGACTTCTTCCGCTGTGCGTCAGGCCGCCCCCGTCGAACGATCGTCGAGCACGGGGCCGGCGCGCATCCGCGATGCGCTCGAACGGACGGGCATCCTGCTCGTGCTGGCCGTCCTCGTGGTGGTGTTCGCGCTCAGGGAGCCTGCGTTCCTGAACCTCGACAATTTGTTCAGCATCCTGCAGGCCGTGTCGATCGTCGCGTTGCTCGGCGTCGGGGTGACGGTCACGCTCGCGGCCGGCGGTTTCGACCTGTCGGTCGGCAGCGTGGCCGCGACCGCGCAGATGGCCGCGAGCTACGTGCTGGTCGTCTGGCACGGCAGCGCGTGGGCGGCCGTGATCGCGTGCGTCGTGCTCGGCGTGGCCGCCGGGTTGTTCAACGGCTTGCTGATCACGCGGCTGCGCGTGCCCGACCAGCTCGCGACGCTCGGCACGCTGTTCCTGCTGGCCGGCCTGCAGTTGATCCCGACCGGCGGCCGTTCGCTCGCGACCGGCTCCGTGCTGCCCGACGGCACGGATGCGACGGGCGTGTTCCCCGACGCGTTTCTCGTGCTCGGCCGGCTGCGCGTATTCGACGTCGTACCGTTGCCGGTGCTGGTGCTCGCGGCCGTGACGGTGCTGGCCTGCATCACCATGGAAGCGACGCGCTGGGGCCGCGTGATCTATGCGATCGGCGGCAACGAAACGGCCGCGCGGCTGGCCGGTGCACCGGCCGCGCGCTACCGTGTCGCCGCGTATGTCCTGTCGGGTGCGATCGCGTCGCTGGGCGGCGTGCTGATCGCCGCGCGCGTGGGCCGCGGCGACGTCAGCGCGGGACACTCGCTGCTGCTCGACGCGGTGGCCGCCGCACTGATCGGTTACGCGGTGTGGGGCGCGAAGCGGCCCAACGTGTTCGGCACGGTCGTCGGCGCGGTGTTCGTCGGAGTGCTGCTCAACGGACTCACGATGCTGAACGCGCCCTACTATATGCAGGATTTCATCAAGGGCGTGCTGCTCGTGCTGGCCTTGGCGTTTACGTTCGGCATCGGTCGCCGGGCGGATGTCCGGGCGTGACGGGTGAGGTCGCCAAGCGTCGGCTCGGGAATGGACGGGTTCGAAGCACGCCCGGGCTGAACCATTTGTTATCCAAAGTAATATCGATTGCCGAATCGGTCGGTTTGAGTTCGCGTGCCGTGCTGATAGATTGAGCCGATATCGTCCTGTACGGAGACAGACACGCCATGCGCTCGTTGCTTCGCCGAAAGTCGCGCTTCGAACCGAAACTCGGTGCACTCGTATTGGGCGCCGCACTCGCGCTCGGTGTGCCCACCGCGCACGCCGGCCCGCTCAAGGGCGCGCCCGCGCCGTTCGACAAGGGCGGCGTGAAGATCGCGCTCGTCAACTACCTGTCGACCGGCGATTTTTTCCAGGCCTACGAAGCCGGCGCGCAGAAGCAGGCGCGCGCGCTCGGCGTCGATCTGCGCATCTACGAAGGCCGGCAGGACGCGGCCGAGCAGCGCGAGCAGATCCAGCAGGCGATCAGCATCGGCGTGTCCGCGATCATCGTCAATCACGGCTTGCCGGAATCGCTGAAGGACGTCGTTCAGCGTGCGCTGGACAAGGGGATCAAGGTCGTCGCGTTCGACGTCGATCTCGCCAATCCGAAGGTGCCGCAGATCGAGCAGAACGATCGCGACCTCGCGAACCTGCTGCTCGATCAGGCCGTGAAGGACAACGGCGACGCGTTCTCCGCCGGGTACGTGTACGTGGCAGGATTCGCGCCGCTCGACCGCCGCGATGCCGCGTGGCGCGATTTCAAGCGCGCGCATCCGAAGGTGCAGGAAAAGGCGCGCTGGGGCACCGTCGACAACCCGATCGCGCAATCGGTCGCGAACCAGGCGGCGGCCGTGTATCGCGCGAATCCGGACATTCGCGTGGTGTTCGCGCCGTACGATGAATTCGCGCGCGGCGCGAAGCTCGCCGCCGACGAGGCCCGGCTGTCGTCGAAAATCCGCATCTACAGCGCGGACGTGTCGACGGCCGACATCGAGGCGATTCGCGCACCGAACAGCGCGTGGGTCGCGACGGCCGCGACCAATCCGGCGGTCGTCGGCGCGGTGTCGGTGCGGGCCGCGGCGCTGCTGGTCGCCGGGCAAAACCCGGGCGCGCGCATCGCGGTCAAGCCGACGCTGATCACGCGCGACGATCTCGTGAAGAACGACATTCATACCGTGGCCGAACTCGGCGCGAAGTTTCCGGCGTTCCGCGCGAGCGACGCGGCAACCGCCCCCTGGATTCCGGCGATCGACTGATCGCCCCGGCACGCAGCGAACCGATCGGTCGCGTGCGTGCCGCTTACCCGTGACTTGACCATGACGACCCTGAACGACTATCTCGCCCACAAGCGCGATGCGTGGCACGCGAAGCAGCAGGCTGCCCGCAACGATCCCGATTTCAAGGCGACGCCACTGAAGGCGACCGTGCGCGCGCTCGGCCGCAGCGGTGTGCGCGAGATCCGGATCCGCGACTTCCAGGTGATCAGCGACAGCCCGCCCGATTTCGCGGGCTACAACCTCGGACCCGCGTCGCCGGAGCTGCAGCTCGGCGTGCTCGGCAGTTGCCTCACGCACATCACGTTGATCCAGGCCGCGGAGCGGGGCCTGAAGATCGATGCGATCGAAGTCGAAGTCACCGGCGACCAGCATCCGCTCGCGCAGCAGCCGGGGTTCGAGCATGTTCCGGTATTCCCGCACAACATCCGCTATACGCTCGACATCGTGTCGCCGGAGCCGCCGGAGACCATCCGCGCGTTGCATCAGGCAGTCGAAGCGGTGTGCCCGATCTTCAACCTGCTGAGGCTGCCGCAGCACATCGACGGGGAATTGCGGCATACCGGCGGCAGCGCACCGGCGCAGTGATACGCGGCCGAGTTTTGAAAAGAAATCGATGCATTGTGATAAGAATACTTATCCCGACGGTCGCGATACGAACGCATGGCGTTGACGGAGTCGCGCCATCACGAGCCCGACGAAGGCAGTCACGACGCTAGTTGCCCGATTCCTTCGTCACGTCATGACGATAGGCGCGCGGCGAGCAGCCCACGATCCGCTTGAACGCATGGCCGAACGCGCTATCCGAGTCGTAGCCGAGCCGTTGCGCGATCGTCGAGATCGACGCGTTCGAGCGGCGCAGTTCGCGCATCGCCAGCTGGATCCGCCAGCGCAGCACGTATTCGAGCGGCCCGAACCCGAGCCGCCGCTTGAAATGCAGCGCGAACGTCGACCGCGATACGTGGCAGCAGGCCGCCAGCGCGTCGACGGTCCAGCGCCGCTCGGGCGCCGCGTGAATCGCGGCCAGCGCCGCGCGGACCCGCGCATCCGCGAGCCCGGCCAGCCACCCGACATCGCCGTTCGCGCCGGTGTCCACGTAGCGCCGCAGGATCTGCACCAGCATCATGTGTCCGAGATGCCGGATCATCAGCGACCCGCCCGGCGACGACGCGCCGAATTCCCGTGCGAGTTGCTGCAGCGACCAGCGCAGCACCGCCGCCGATTCGGAATCCCCGCTCACGATCACCACGGGCGGCAGGCTGCCGAGCAGCAGCGGCATGCGTTCCTCGTACGCGAAGCGGCCGCCGATCAGAAAGCAGTCGGCCGGCTCGCCATAGTGCGCGATACCGCGTTCGACATGCCGGTACACGTCGGCGGCCGGCACCGGCGCGACCGACGGATCGCTCGCCAGCGAAAATGCCCGCGGCGCGGCGAGCAGGAAGCAGTCTCCCGTACGCAGCCGAACAGGTGGCCCCGCACCGTCGACGGTCAGCCAGCAACTGCCTTCGACCACCGCGTTGAACTTGATTCCGTCGGGCGGGGGCAGGTCGACCGCCCACGGGCCGCCGGCCCGCAGGCCGGTGAAAAACGAGTCGCGCGTTTCCAGCAGCGACAGCACTTCCGATAGCGGGTCCACGCGCAATTCCCGGACGATCTCGACGAAAAGCCGGATTCTATTGCATTCACGGTCCGGATGCGCGGCCGGAGAATGGGTTCGTGCAGTGACGCGGCCGATGGGCGGCCTCGAGCTTCGCACCCCGTTCCTGGAGCCTTCGATGACGAGCAGGCAGCATCCCCTTCATTCCGGATTCGACGCCGCCTCGACGGCGAGCGACGTCCTGGCCGGCCTCGACCTGCACGGCAAGACCGCCATCGTCACGGGCGGCCATTCGGGTCTCGGCCTCGAAACCACGCGGGCGCTGGCGCAGGCCGGTGCGCACGTCGTCGTCGGCGCACGGAGCGTCGCGGCCGCGCGCGAGGCGACGCGCGACATCGACGGCGTGGAAATCGCGACGCTCGATCTCGCGGACGCCGCGAGCGTGGCCGCATTCGCCGCGCGGTTCGTCGACGCGCGGCGCGACGTGCACATCGTCATCAACAGCGCGGGCATCATGGCGTGCCCGGAGACTCGCTTGGGCGACGGAAGGGAAGCGCAGCTGGCCGTCAATCACCTCGGTCACTACGCGCTCGTCAACCGGCTGTGGCCGGCGATCGCGCACGGCGACGGCGCGCGCGTGGTCGCGGTGTCGTCGCTCGGGCACCGGCTGTCGCCGATCCGCTGGGACGATATCGATTTCGCGCGCGGGTACGACAAATGGCTGGCGTACGGGCAGTCGAAAACGGCCAACGCGTTGTTCGCGGTGCAGCTCGACGTGCTCGGCGCGCCGTTCGGTGTCCGCGCGTATTCGCTGCATCCCGGCAAGATCGCGACGCCGCTGCAGCGTCATCTGACGCGCGAGGAAATGATGGCGCAGGGCTGGATCGACGAGCACGGCGTGCCGATCGATCCGACTTTCAAGACGCCCGCGCAGGGCGCGGCAACCCAGGTATGGGCGGCGACGTCGCCGCGCCTGGTCGATCTCGGCGGTGTCTATTGCGAGGATTGCGACGTCGCGACGGTGACGCGCGGCAACGAGGAATCGGGCGTGAGGCCGCATGCGATCGATCCGGAGGACGCGGCGCGGCTGTGGGCGTGGTCCGCGGCGGCGACGGGCGTCGATGCCTTTGCGGGGCGGGGCTGACGCCCAGGTATTCGCCGGGCCGGGCGGCGCGCGGGTATCGGCGGCGGTACGACACCCGCGCGCGGCAACCTATCCGCGCGCCTGCCGCAGCGCGCGCCCCATCGCCGCGATCGGCATCGCGGCGATCGAATTCAGCAACCGCATTTCCCCGGCGTCCGGATGCGCGATGTTTCGCACTTCATCGAGCGTCTCTCCGACGTGACGATCGAGCGGCTCGAGAAAGCGCTGCAGTTCGCTGGTGGCCGCTTTCTCCCTGAGCCCTAGCGCATGACCGAATGCGACCAGCGCATTCGTGTCGATATCGGCGAACCGCGTCGCATTCCCGAGCGGCATCGTCAGCTCGCAGTGCGGCCAATGATCGCCGCGGTGGTCGGGCCGGTGCGTCGGCGTGTGATACACGACCGTGCTGACGATGTCGTAGAACGGTGCGAGCCGGTAGCCGCGCGCGTCGACGAAGAACGACAGATTCTTCAGGTGCGCGTCGGCATTGCCGACCACCACGTTGAACACGGTCCAGCGGAACACCGACAGACGCGTGAGCGCGCGCGTGCTGGTGCGGTCGATCGCGCGGGCCAGCTCCTGCGCATTCGCTCGCTGGTACTTGAAACCGCGGTCGTAGTTGAGCAACTGCATCGCGTCGATCGTATGCACGCGTGCGGCCCGTTCGGACGCGACGTCGCGGTCGAACCGGTCGATCACGTAGCAGGCGGACGGCGCGCGCAGGAAATGCACGTCGGGCACGTCGAGCCCCATCTTCTTCGCGAGCCGCATGCAGAAGAACTCGTTGATCGCCGAATGCGGATAGCGGGCCGCGCGCATGTCGGGTTTGAGCAGGTGCATCGACGGTTCGCTGCCGACCGGCTCGAACAGCGCGTAGTCGGGCGCGTCGCCGCGCAGCACCAGTAGCAGTTTCTGCTGCGCGCCGGCCGCCGACATGCGCTTGGGCGCGGTGGCTGTCAGCGCGCGCTCGGGCATCGCCTGGATCCGGTGCTCGAGCTCGTCGAGCGGCAGCGGTTGCAGGTCGCCGGGCGTTTCCTGCTCGCCGTCGGTCAGCAGCGTCAGCGCGCCGGCCGATTCGCGGCCGAAGTACGCGAGCAGGCCCCACGCGTCGGCCGCATCGACCTTCGCCTCGCGCGCGAGCGACGTGCGCATGCCTTCCTCGGGCAGCAGATTGTCGAAGAACCACTGGACCGGGCGATCGGTGGACGTGTCGGTGAACACGTCTGCGCGGAGCGGGAACGCCGGCGACAGCGGATACGCGGTGGGTGACGCAAGCCATTGCGGGTCGTACGCAAACGACCAGATCCCCTTGTCGTCGGCCAGCGTGCCCATGCGCACGCCGTTAGCGGACGCGATCAGCGTTCTAGCCGCCATGGCTGCTCCTGCGGCGTTGGGTGGCCTTCAGCGCGGTCGCTTCGGAAATCTCGATCGCCGACTCGGCGTACAGCCGCACGCCGAGCTCACTCAGCAGCAGCATGACCTTGCCGATTTGTGCGGTCGGCTTGCCGGCTTCCACCTGGCTGATGAATTTCGGCGACAGCCCGGTCGCGTTCGCGAGTTCGTCCCGGGTGAACCCCTGCTGGATTCGCGCCGCGCGAATGAAATGGGCGAGCGCGCCGATCGTGTCGACGGATTGGGACTCCGACATGACATTCTCCGTGCTTCGTATCTGAACGGGAACAGTATTGCATAACTCGCCGGCTTGGACCGTGATTCGTATTCGTACGGGAACGAATGGATTGTTCCGATAAGCGGCGGCGTGATTTCGTTCCCGATTGGGAGCGGACGGTGAGAAAAGGAGGGTGGAGGCGAGATTCGTATCTGACCGGATACGGAGAAAGACGGCGTCGGCGCCTGCGTGCGCGCGTCCGACGGGCACGCCGGACAGGGCGCCGATGGATGCCCGCAGCGGCAATCCGTCCGCCGCCGTTCCGCGCCTCGAGCAGCGGCAGGCGAACCCGCGCACAGCTCCGGCACCTTCGCCGCTGACGCACAGTGTGCGCAGAACGCTCCTTTCTACAATCCCATCCGATTTGCTACACCCGCCGCCTACCCGGAAAGCAGGCCCGAGCCTTGCGACCGGCAAGCGTCGTCGGCGGCGTTCGCGCCCCGACACATGACGATTTGCACGGGAGGCGCGCATGGAACCGATGCCGGTCGCACTGCAGTGGCACGACGTTCTCGTCAGGATCGGGCTGGCGCTCGTCGCGGGTGGCCTGATCGGCTTCGATCGCAGCGAATCCGGCAAGACGGCCGGACTGCGCACGACGATCCTCGTCTGTCTCGCCGCGTGCCTGTCGATGCTGCAGGTCAATGCGCTGCTGCTGCAGGCGGGCAAGCCGGAGGGCGCGTTCTCGGTGCTCGACCTGATGCGGCTGCCGCTCGGCATCCTGACCGGGATGGGCTTCATCGGCGGCGGCGCGATCCTTCATCGCGACGGCCTGGTGTCCGGCGTCACCACGGCCGCGACGCTGTGGTTCGTGACGGTCATCGGGCTGTGCATCGGCGGCGGCCAGTTGTCGCTCGGCGCGCTCGGGCTGGTGCTCGCGCTGCTGGTCGTCTGGCCGCTGCGGTTCGTCGAGCGGCGCTTGCGGGGCGTCCGGACCGCGCTGGTGACGGTCGAATATCCGCTCGGCTCGGCTGCACGCGAACAACTGGCCACGAAGCTGCGCGATACGGGTTTCACGTGCCGGACGAAAAGCTTCTGCGAAACGACCGCGCGCGCGGTGCGCCAGGAAGAACTGTTCGTGCAGTGGCGCGAAGCGGCCGGCGCCGACGTGATGCTGAAGCAACTGATGCGGATCGTCGAGTCGGCTGGCCTGACGTCGGTGCGCTGCTCGACGGAGAACTGACGCGCGCGGCGGCCGGAACGCGCGATGCTGCGTTCCGCAGGCCGCCGTGGGCGGCTTATCAAGGAGCGAAACATGACATGTGTATCGGAAGTGATGACGCGCGACGCCGCGACCATCGGCCCGACGCAGAGCCTGCGCGATGCGGCCAAGCTGATGAGCGACCTGAACGTCGGCGCGCTGCCCGTGTGCGACGGCACGCGGCTGATCGGCATGCTGACGGACCGCGACATCGTCGTGCGCGCGGTGTCGATGGGCGTGCCGCCGAACGAATCGATCGAGGGCGTCGTCAGCGGGCCCGCGAACTGGTGCTACGAGGACGACGACATCTCGGCGGTGCAAAAGAAGATGGAAGACGCGCAGATTCGTCGCGTGCCGGTGGTCGACCGGCAGAGGCGGCTGGTCGGCATCGTCGCGCTGGGTGATCTGGCGACGGCCGCCGACGGCGCGATGTCGTCGACGCTCGGCGCGGTATCGGCGCCGTCGCGCCCGGATCGGTGATCGCCATGGCAGACACGGAGAACGACATGGACGAAGACAGGGAAACGCAGATTCGCGAGCGGGCGTACCAGCTGTGGCAGGCGGACGGCGCGCCCGACGGCAGGGCCGACGAATACTGGCAGGGGGCCGAGCAGCAACTCGATGCCGAGGGCAGTAGCGCGGACGGGCAGCCGGCGGATTTGCCGGCCGATCAGTCCGCGAAGCGTCGTATTCCGGGCGAGCCGCTGCAGGACGTCGATGCGGTGCCAACCGGCGAGGTCGCGCACGAAAAGCGGCGTACGCAGTGAAGCGCGGGTAAGGGCGAGCGGAAAGGAGGACGAAGATGACGGCGCATGCAGGCGAAAAGGCGGAAAAGACCGGTGACTTTCGATGCGAGAAATGCCATCGCTCGACGCACGTGCAGGCGGGGCACCCGATTCCGAAGTGCCCGCATTGCGGCAACGGTACGTACGGCGAGCGTACGCGTGAACCGGGCACCAAGCATTAGCGGCACGCGACTGGCGTACCCAGGCAGGCGCGCACGGGTTACTTGATGCTGGGTGCGCCGTCTGGAGACAGTTACCGGCTGATTCCCTCTGCCGGGAATGAGCCGGGCTCCGGCGGATTGGTCGTCGAGAAGATGTAACGGGCGAATCGCCATGCGCCGTCCTTCGAACGATGGAAGAGGAAGATTTCCTGGTTACCCTCGGCACTTTGCTTGTCAGTGGCCAGCACAGTTTGCGTGCCGCTGGAATGGGTTCTGGCAAACGCCCAGTCGCTCGAAAGCCGCTTGATTTCGTCGATCCTGAACGTGACGTTCAGCTTGATCGACCTGAAGATGGCGTCATAGGCGTTCCGGACGTTGTCCTGGCCGATCGCCGCCGGAAAGCTCTGCGGCATGAAGATCGCATCGTCGGCATACAGCTTCATCACCTCGTCGGTATTCGACGTATTCAGCGCCTTCTCGTATCGATTGAGCTGACTGGTAATCGCTTCGGTTGTCGCGCGATTGCTTCCGGGTTGCGCCGCCGATGCGGCGACCGGCACGAGGGCAAGCGCCAGGACCGCGGAAACGACCGATGTGTTCAGTTTCTTGTACATGGAACCTCTGGATGGAATGATGCGTAGCGAGGCCAGACGGCGACGGATTGCAAGATGCGATCGCCCCGTCCAGCCCATCACACGCGTACGACAAGTTTCCCGAGCGCGCGATTGCTTTCGATCAGCTCGTGGGCCTTCCGGACCTCGTCGAACGCGAAGGTTCGTTCGAGCGACGAAGGCAGGCGCTTGCCAGCGATGTCGTCCGCAATCATCCGCAGCGGCGCGTTGTCGAGCGGCAGCGCCGGCGTGCCGAACAGCTGGCTCGGGAAAAAACTCAACCGCACCGCGGGCGGCAGGTCCGCCATCAGGTTGAACTGCTCGAGCACGGGCGACCCACCGAGCAGCCCGATGACCGTGACGGCGCCGAACGGGTGTAGCGTCTTCGCAGTGTCGCGCAGAGTCGATGCTCCGACGATTTCGAGCGCCGCGTCGATACCCTCGGGGTAAAGGCGCTGCACATCGTCGGCAATCGTGCCGGAATCGACGACGACCTTGTCAGCGCCAGCCCGGACCAGACGCTCTTCATTCTTCGCCGAGCGCGTCGTCGCCACCACGTGAAGACCGGCCGCCTTCGCATAAGTCACGGCGGCGAGGCCGACGGTCGACGTCGCGCCGCGTACCAGCAGCGTCTGGCCCGCCTCGATGCCGAGGCTGCGGTGCAGCGCGCCCCAGATCGTCAGGTAGGCCTGCGGCAGCGCTGCGAGCTCTTCCCACGACAACGTGGTGCCGTCCAGATCGATCACGTTGTTACGCAACACGGTCACTTCTTCGGCATAGCTGCCATGCCGCGTGAACTGCAAGCCGCCCATTGCAGTTGCCACGCGCTGACCGACCCGGAACGTGCCGGACGCGTCTTCGACGATCTCACCGACTGCCTCGATGCCCGGCACCCGCGGCCCGTCGATCGGGCCCATCTTGCCGGCGCGCAGGTACGTTTCGGCGCGGTTGAGACCAAACGCGCATACACGGATGCGGACTTCGTCTGCAGTCGGCGCGATCGACGGAATGTCGCGAATTTGCAGCACGTCGGGGCCGCCGGCCCGTTCAATTACGTAAGCTTTCATGATGTCTTCTCGGTTCAGGATGGCGTAGCGGGCCAGTCGACGCGTGGGGAAACGGCGCCGACCGGCGTCATTGCTAAGCGAACGTCAGCACGTCGGACGTGGACTTGCGGGGCTTCTGCGGCCAGTTGCCGGGGGCTGCGTAGCCCACGGTCACGAGCATCACCGGCACGTCGGTCGATTTCAGGCCGAACGCGGCGGCAACAGCCGCCGGATCGAAACCGATCATCGGCCCCGATGCGAGCCCGCGATCCTCCGCGGCGATCATCAGCGTCATCGCGGCAAGCGATGCCGAGCGCACAGCCTCGTCGCGCTGGAACGCGGGGTTGTCGCCATACATGCTGTTGGCGGCGCCGACCCAGCCCTCGTAGATGCCCTGATCGAGAATGCCGCGTTCGACGGACGGCTTCAGCGCGGCGGGCAGCGTGAGCTGGGGCTCGAGCGTGCCGCACACGATGAAGGTCACTGCCGCATCGACTACCTTCTGCTGGCCGTAAGCGAGCGGCAGCAGCTTTGCCTTGCCAGCTGCACTGCGTACGGCGACAAACTTCCAGTTCTGGAGGTTGAAAGCGGACGGCGCAGTCGTTGCGAGTTGGATCAGTTCGTCGATCTGCTGGTCGGTCAACGAGCGGGCGGAGTCGTACTTGTTGGTGGAAATCCTTGATTTCAAAAGCGTTTCAATGTCGGGCATCGCGATCTCCTTTGATCGGGTGAGGGGAACACGGGCCTACTATGCGGGTTCAGCTGTCTGTTCGGAACCACCAAAACCGATACACTTCCTGTCAAATTTGAGAGGATGATATGGACCTGAATGCCGTCGAGATGTTTGTGACCGTGGTGCAAGCCGGCAGCCTGTCCGCCGCCGCGTCACGCACCGGCGTGCCGTTGCCGACCTTGAGCCGCCGGATGCGGGAGCTCGAGAAGCAGCTGAATGTCCAGTTGCTCGAACGGTCGGTCCGCGGCACCAAATTGACGGATGCCGGTGTCAGGCTCTATGAACACGCAAGCCGAGGCATCGAAGCGCTGGCGGAAGCGAAGGAGGCGGTGATCAGGGCGCAGCATCAGCTCAAGGGCTTCCTGCGCATCTCGTTGCCGCCGACGTTCGATATCTGGTGGGATTTGCTGGCAGCGTTCCAGATGCGCTTTCCGGGCATCAGGCTGTTCGTCTACACGACGGAGCGGCGCGTCGACCTGATCGTCGACGGCATCGACGTGGCATTACGGGTCGGTACGATCGAGCACGAGTCGATGGTGGCGCGGAAAATCCTGCGCTACCGGCATCGGCTGGTTGCCAGTCCCGCTCTGATCGAGCAGTACGGTAACCCGTCAACGCCGGAGGACCTGCATGTGCTCCCATGCGCGACGTGGGGCCTGGCAGCTTACATGCAGCCGGTCTGGCACCTGGGTGACACGCCATTCCATCCGCGTCCGCTGTTCTCCACGAACGATTACGCACACCTTCGCCGCCGTGCGGTCGCCGGACACGTCGCGACCGAGTTGCCGCCGTTTCTCGTCGATGAGGATCTTCGTGCGCAGCGGCTCGTCGCGTTGCTCGACGCGTATCCGTTACCGGAGCAGGAGCTCAATCTGCTATATCCGTCTCACCGGCATCCTTCATCGGTCGTGCGAGCCTACCTCGAATTTTGTCAGGAATACTGGAAGGATCCCGTACGCGCCGATTTGTACCGCTAGCCGGGGATCGTTGCCGTTGCTGCGCCGGATGACGCGTCGCTTGTAATTTCTTCAGCGGATTGATTCGCAGCCGGCGCGATGGGGCCGCCCGATGACGGCATGCCGCTTGCTGGAAGCGCTGCAGGTCGCCGCACCGCCCGCTGCGGCGCGGCGCAACGCAATCCGCATCCGGACAGGGAGAAATTCATGACGCAGGACATTCAACGGCGGAACACCGCGTCGCCCGACGCGGCGCGTGAGGCGGCCGACGTGCCGCAGCGGCGCAACCCGACCCCCGGCGGCGGCGAATCGACCGCGCGCCCCGGCCACGCGCCGGGCGGCGGCGAACTCGACACGATTCCGGACGATCAGGCACGCAAGGTCGTGCCGGACGACCCGCGCCAGACCGAGGTGCGCGATCCGGCCGGCCAGCCGTGGCCGGACGAGCACGACGCGCCGGACGATTCTGGAAATCGGCCGCGGCCGCTGTAGCGCGCGCGTCGGCCGAATGGTCGCGTCCGGTTCCACACCGCCAACCACGCACCGGAGTCCATCATGTCATCAGATGAAGTTTCCGAATCCCGTCGCAAATGGGTGCAGGGCACGACGGCCGGACTGGTCGCCAGCGTCGCCCTGCCGACGATCGCGCAGACGGGCGGCCCGGCCGACGCCGGCGACCCTGCGCCGCGCGATCCGCGCACGCTTTATCCGCATGCGCCGTTTCCGCAGCAGCACCAGCCGTGGCCGGGCCTCGCGGGCCGGATGACGCCGCGCCCCGATCACGGCGAGCACAGCTATCGCGGCAGCGGCCGGCTCGACGGCCGCAAGGCGCTGATCACCGGTGGCGACTCGGGCATCGGCCGCGCGGTCGCGATCGCCTGTGCACGGGAAGGCGCGGACGTCGCGATCGTCTATCTGCCCGACGAGGAGCCCGACGCGCGCGAAGTCGTGGATCTGATCCGCAGCGCGGGGCGCAAGGCCGTGCCGCTGCCGGTCGACATCCGCAGCGAAGGCGCGTGCAACGGGCTCGTCGAGCGGGCGGTCGCCGCGCTCGGCGGGCTCGACATCCTCGTGAACAACGCGGCCCGCCAGCAGAGCCACGAATCGATCCTCGACATCAGCACCGAGCAGTTCGACTGGACGCTGCGCACCAATCTTTATGCGATGTTCTGGATCACGCGGGCCGCCATTCCGCACATGCCGGCCGGTTCGGCGATCGTCAACACGACGTCGGTCAATGCGTACGATCCGTCCGCGAACCTGCTGGACTACGCGTTGACGAAAGCGGCGATCGCGAATTTCACGAAGGGGCTCGCGAAGCAGATGATCGAGCGCGGCATCCGCGTCAACGGCGTTGCGCCGGGGCCATTCTGGACGCCGCTGCAGGTCAGCGGCGGACAGACGACGCACAACGTCGAGAAATTCGGCGAGCAGGTACCGATGGGGCGGCCGGGACAACCGGCCGAGATCGCATCGATCTATGTCGAACTGCTTTCGTCGCGCGCGAGCTACGTGACCGGGCAGATCTATGGTGCGTCGGGCGGTGCAGGGCAGCCATAGTCGGCTCGCCGTGCGTGGGCCGACGCGGCTGAACGCGATCGGAACCTTTGTTCATCGGGCCGCCTGGACGATTCCGCCCCGATCGGCGCCGTATGCGCGAGCAGCGATCTTTATCACCGCAGCAGATAAACGTATCCGAATCGCTTCGTTGACGCACGCCGGCACGCACTCGTAGATTCGCGTTTTGACCGAATCAGGGGCCGTGCCGTGACGACTACCGCCATCCGCGACGCCGCAACGCTTTCCGCCGGGCATCCCGCCTTGCGGCCGGACGGCGCGGCGCAGCATTTCGACATCGTGCCGTTCGACGCGCCGCTCGGCGCCGAGGTGATCGGCCTCGACCTGTCGCAACCGCTCGATGCCGACGATTTCGCGCGCATCCATCGTGCGCATCTCGATCACCACGTGCTGGTGTTTCGCGACCAGCGCATCACGCCGGACGAGCACATCGCATTCAGCCGCCGCTTCGGCCCGCTGCAGATTCACGTGCTGCACCAGTTCGCGCTGGCCGGTCACCCGGAAGTGCTGATCGTGTCGAACATCGTCGAGAACGGCAAACCGGTCGGGCTCGGCGATGCCGGCCATTTCTGGCACTCCGACCTGTCGTACAAGGAAAAACCGAGCCTCGGCTCGCTGTTGCACGCGCAGGAGCTGCCGGCCGAAGGCGGCGACACGTTGTTCGCGAACATGCATCTCGCGTGGGACACGCTGCCGGCCCACCTGCGCCGCGCGGTCGAAGGGCGGCGCGCCGAGCATACGTATCTCGCGCGCTATGCGGAACTGCAGGCGCGCAGCCCGTGGCGGCCCAACCTGTCGCCCGAGCAGATCGCGCAGGTCGCCGCGGTCGTGCATCCGGTCGTGCGCACGCATCCGGAAACCGGCCGCAAGGCGCTGTTCGTCAGCGAGCATTTCACGACGCGCATCGTCGGGCTGCCGGAAGACGAAAGCCGCGCGCTGCTCGACGAACTGTTCGCGCACAGCGTGCGCGCCGAGCACCTGTATCGGCACGCATGGCGCGACCACGATCTGGTGTTCTGGGACAACCGTTCGCTGATGCATCTCGCCGCCGGCACGCCCGACCACCTGCGCCGCAAGCTGTACCGCACGACGATCGAAGGCGACGCGCCTTTCTGAACCGCACGCCCCCGTCATTCATTTCCGCCCCTTCCTGACCGGAGTTCCGATGTCGTTCTCGTTCTTGCCGGCGCGTCGCGCGCTGGCGGCCACGCTCACCGCCGCGCTCGCCTTCGCGGGCGCGGTCATCCCGCAAGCCGCGCACGCGGAGGGCCGCATCCGCATCGCCGAGCAGTTCGGCGTCGTCTACCTGATGCTGAACGTCGCGCGCGACCAGCAACTGATCGAGAAGGAAGGGCGCAAGGCCGGCCTCGACATCAAGGTCGACTGGGTGCGGCTGTCGGGCGGCGCGGCCGTGAACGACGCGCTGCTGTCCGGCGCGGTCGACGTCGCGGGCGCGGGCGTCGGACCGCTGTTGACCGTGTGGGACCGCACGCGCGGCCGGCAGAACGTGAAGGGCGTCGTGTCGCTCGGCAATTTTCCGTACTACCTCGTCAGCAGCAACCCGAACGTGAAGACGATCGCCGACCTGAGCGCGAAGGACCGCATCGCGGTGCCGGCGGTCGGCGTGTCGGTGCAGTCGCGCGTGCTGCAGTACGCCGCGGCGAAGCAGTGGGGCGACAAGCAGTTCGACAAGCTCGACGCGTTCACGCAGGCGATTCCGCACCCCGATGCGACGGCCGCGATTCTCGCGAACAGCAACGTGATCACCGGCCACTTCGGCAATCCGCCGTTCCAGGAGCAGGAACTTGCCGGCAACCCGAACGCGCACATCGTGCTGAATTCGTATGACGTGCTCGGCGGCCCGAGCTCCGCGACGGTGCTGTACGCGACCGAGAAATTCCGCGACGACAACCCGAAGACCTACCGCGCGTTCGTCGCCGCGCTGGCCGACGCCGCACGGCAGATCGCGGCCGACCCGGAGCGCGCGGCCGATACCTATATTCGCGTGAACGGGTCGAAGATCGATCGCGCGCTGCTGCTGAAGATCCTGCGCAATCCGCAGGTGCAGTTCAAGACCGCGCCGCAGAACACGCTGCCGCTCGCGCAGTTCATGCATCGCACCGGTGCGATCCGCAACGAACCGAAGTCGTGGCGCGACTACTTCTTCGACGATCCCGCGACGGCCGGCGGTAGTTGAGCGGCGTCGACGCTGCGACGCCGCGATCGACGCTTATGCGGCGGCGCGGTTTCGATATGCGCAATCGATGGTTGGTCCGCACGACGCCTGGCCGTATGTTGATGCTTTTCCCGCAAGAGATTCGATCGTGAACGCCACTTCTCCCCGAACCTGGTTTCCGCCGTATACGGCACGCAGCGGCGCGTCGCCGGCCGCGTCCGCCGCATCCGATGCAGGTGCCGCCGGGCGGCCGGCGGTGCATGCCGCGCAGGCCGGCGCGCACAGCGAACGCCTGCTCGCCATCGACGAGGTCAGCCTCGAATACCGCAGCGGCGCGCGGATCGTGCGCGCGACGCATCAGGTGAGCTTCGACGTGTACGGCAGCGACCGCTTCGTGCTGCTCGGCCCGTCGGGGTGCGGGAAGTCGACGTTGCTGAAGGCGATCGCCGGCTTCATCGAGCCCGTCTCGGGTTCGATCGCGCTCGACGGCCGGCCCGTGCGCGGGCCGGGGCCCGACCGCGTCGTCGTGTTCCAGGAGTTCGACCAGTTGCCGCCGTGGAAGACGGTCGTCGAGAACGTCGCGTTTCCGTTGCGCGCCGCCGCGAAGCTGTCGCGCGCCGAAGCCCGCGAGCGCGCGCTGCACTATCTCGACAAGGTCGGCCTGAGCGCGTTTGCCGATGCCTATCCGCATACGCTGTCGGGCGGCATGAAGCAGCGCGTCGCGATTGCACGGGCACTGGCGATGCAGCCGCGCGTGCTGCTGATGGACGAGCCGTTCGCCGCGCTCGACGCGCTCACGCGCCGCAAGATGCAGGAGGAACTGCTGCGGCTGTGGGACGAATTCCGCTTCACGCTGCTGTTCGTCACGCACTCGATCGAGGAGGCGCTCGTGGTCGGCAACCGGATTCTGCTGCTGTCGCCGCATCCGGGCCGCGTGCGGGCGGAACTCAACAGTCACGAGCATTCGCTCGACAACGTCGACACCGGCGACTTCCGCGACCACGTCGCGCGGATCCACCGCCTGCTGTTCGACACCGATGCACCGCACGTACCGACGACGGAGGACGCCGCATCATGAGTACGATCGATCCGGTCGTGCCGCCGCTGCCGCCCGTGCGCGCCGAATACACGCGTCCGCTCGACCCGCTGCCCGACGCCGAACGCGCGGCGCCGGCGCCGCTGTCGCGCCGCATCGCCGGTGCCACGTGGTTTCGCCGCGGCGTCATCGCGCTCGTGCTGATCGCCGTGTGGGAGATCGTCGCGCGCATCGTCGCGAACGATCTGCTCGTCCCGACCTTCGGCGCGACGCTGGCCGCGTTCGTGCAGGGCATCGAGTCGGGTGAACTGCTGGTCAAGACCGGCATCTCGATGTCGGTGCTGCTGCGCGGCTATGCGCTGGGCGTGCTGCTGGCGTTCGCGCTGACGTCGCTGGCGGTATCCACGCGCATCGGCCGCGATCTGCTGACGATGCTCACGTCGATGTTCAATCCGTTGCCGTCGATCGCGTTGCTGCCGATCGCGCTGCTGTGGTTCGGGCTCGGCACCGGCAGCCTGCTGTTCGTGCTCGTGCATGCGGTGCTGTGGCCGCTCGCGCTCAGCATCTATACCGGTTTCGTCGGCGTGCCCGCCACGCTGAAAATGGCCGGGCGCAACTATGGGCTCACGGGCCTGCGCCAGATCGCGCTGATCCTCGTGCCGGCCGCGCTGCCGTCGATCCTGTCGGGCCTGCGCGTCGGCTGGGCCTTCGCGTGGCGCACGCTGATCGCGGCCGAGCTCGTGTTCGGCGCGAGCGCGGGGCAGGGCGGCCTCGGCTGGTACATCTTCCAGAACCGCAACGAGCTGTACACGGACCGCGTGTTCGCGGGCCTCGCGGCCGTCATCGTGATCGGGCTGCTGGTCGAGAACCTCGTGTTCGATACGCTCGAACGCGCGACCGTGCGGCGCTGGGGGATTCAGCACTGACGCGCCCGTCCGCGATCAATCCCGGCGCGGGCATAACGTAAGCTGAAATCGGCTTTTCACGCGCGCCGGGTGCGTCCCTATACTCAGCGGACGGCGTGTAATGTACGCCCCGTCGCGCGCTGCCGCGGCATTCCCCGATCTGCCCGAACAAGGACCTGCCGAATGACTGCCCGTGATGCCGTCGATCCGCGCGACGCATTGCGCGACGCGCTTGCCGCGCTGCCCGATCTCGCGACTGCGATCGGGCGGGATGCCGCCCAGCGCGAGGCGCGTCGCGAACTGCCGTTCGACGGCTTCGCGCTCTTCCGGCGCTCGGCGCTGGGTGCGCTGCGGATTCCGGTCGCGCGCGGCGGCCTGGGCGGCACGCTGGTCGACCTGTTCGATGCGATCGCGACGCTGGCGGCCGCCGATTCGAATCTCGCGCATGCGCTGCGCATCCACTACGACCAGACCGAGACGCTGCGGCTGTCGCCGCGTACGGCGTTCAACGACGTGCAGCTCGAGCGTGTGCTGGCCGGCGCGATCTTCGGCGGCGCGTCGACCGAACGCGGCACGTCGCGCCCGGGCGAGAACACGACCGTGCTGCGCCGCGACGGCGATCACCATCGCGTGACGGGTCGCAAATACTATTCGACGGGCACCGCGTTTGCCGATTTCGCGCGCATCAACGTAGAGAACGAGCAGGGCGACGCGCTCGCCGTGATCGTTCCGGTGGCGCGCGACGGCCTGCAGGTGCTCGACGACTGGGACGGCATGGGCCAGCGCATGACCGCGAGCGGCAGCCTGGTGCTGAACGACGTGCAGGTGTTCGCGGACGAAGTCGCCCCACGCGACGGGTCGACGCTCGTCGGCCGGCATTGCGGCGCGCTGCGGCAGTTGCATCTGGTCGCGACCGGCGCGGGCATCGTGCGCAACGTGGTGGCCGATGCACGCCGCTACGTGCTCGCGCATGGTCGTCCCGCGCTGCACAGCCCGGCGGCGACCGCGCGCGACGATCACTTCATCCAGCAGATCGTCGGCGAGCTGTCCGCGCACAGCCATGCGATCGACGCGCTCGTGCGAGAAAACGCGCGTGCGCTCGACCGCTCCGCCGATGCGATCGAGGCGGGCGCCGCCGATGCGGATACGCTCGTGCTCGACAGCGCCCTCGCGACCGCACGCACGCAACTGATCGTCAGCAAGCTCGCGCTGCATGCGGCCGAGCGGCTGTTCGAAGTGGGCGGCGCGTCGGCAACGGCGCGCGAGCACAACTTCGATCGCCACTGGCGCAACCTGCGCACGATCTTCAGCCACAACCCGTTGCTGCACAAGGCGCGCGTGGTAGGCGATTACGTGTTGAACGGCGTGACGACGCACCTGACCGAAGGGCGCGTGTTCTGACGACGGCCGCGGGCGGTTGCTGCTACGCCGTCGCGCCGCGTTGCAGCGCCGACTTCAACGCCGCAAGCCGGCTTCGCGCAGCAGCGGCAGCACGCGCTCGCCGAAGAAGTCGAGATCGGGCTTGAAGTCGTAGAAACTCAACTGGATGCCGTCGATGCCCGCGCGGTGCAGCCGCACGATGGTGTCGGCGACTTCCTCAGGCGAGCCGGTGATCGAGATGTTGCCGCCGATCGCGCGCGCGGCGGCCTGCGCACGCTGCTCGAACCCGCCGCGCCACGCGTGCGCGTCGCTGTCGAAGCGGTGGAAGCTGCCTTCGTCCGCATGCGCGACGATCGCGTCGCGGTACGCGCGTGCTTCGGCCGCCGTCTCGCGGCAGATCACGAGCGGATTGAGCAGCGTTCGGATCGTGCGACCGCGCGCGGCGGCGGCCGCCTTCACGCGGGCGGTATGGGCGGGCAGCGCGTCGATCGCGCGTTCG
Organism: Burkholderia sp. IO2; assembly: GCF_029522185.1. Taxonomy (NCBI): domain Bacteria; kingdom Pseudomonadati; phylum Pseudomonadota; class Betaproteobacteria; order Burkholderiales; family Burkholderiaceae; genus Burkholderia; species Burkholderia sp. IO2. The sequence goes on from NZ_JAKWFH010000049.1 coordinate 55,440, forward strand.
GCGTCGGGGCCGGCCGGGCTCGTGACGAACACGATGTCCGAATAGCGTGCGGCGAACGCGATACCGGCGTCGGAACCCGTCGCGTTGATCAGCAGCGGGCGGCCGTAGCGCGGCTTCGGCGTCACGAATGCGCCGCCGAGCCGCCAGCTCGACAGTTCGGGCGTATAGCTGAAATTGTCCGGTTGCGCCCACAACTGCTGGACCGCGTCGAGGAATTCCGCGGCCATCTCGTAGCGCCGGTCGTGTTCGATCCGGTTCCAGCCGAACATCTCGTGTTCGATCGCGCGGTGGCCGGTCACCACGTTGATGCCCCAGCGTCCGCGCGAAATGTGGTCGAGCGTCGCGGTGAATTTCGCGAAATGCAGCGGATGCCACGGCCCGTAGAGCACGTGGCTCGTCGCGACGAGGATGATCCGCTCGGTGCGCGCCGTCAGCGCGGCCAGCGTCATGAACGAGTCGAGCGCGTGGCCGTCGAACACGCCGCCGTAGCCGCCTTTGGGCAGCCATTGCGACAGCGCGAACACGAGATCGAAACCGAGCGCCTCGGCGCGCGCGACCAGCTCGGCGTTGTAGTCGAACGTCCAGTCGGTCGAGCGCGGCAGCGTCGACGCGCTCCATCCGCCAGCCTGGATCGGCAGGAACAGCCCGAGCATCAGCGGCTGCGAGAGGGTGCGCGACACGGGGCTGTCGGGGAAGTCCGCCGGCGAACGAACGTCGACGAACGGCGACGATGCGAGCGGGGCGGCGACGGAGGGATCGCTCATCACGGGGTCCTTGCTGAAAAGCGCGACGCGACTCGCGCGGGTGGGCTGCTCGATGGGGCAAGCGAAGCGGGACACGTCATAGCTTGCCCGGCCTCGGATCGGGCACGAAGCCGTCACGGTTCGGCATCTGCACGCGCGGCAGCGTGCGCGCGTCGAGCCGGGCTTCGCCAGGCACGATGCCGTTCAGGTGCAGGACGTACGCGGTGACCGCATAGACGTCGTCCGCGCTCAGCGATTGCGGCGCGTTGTACGGCATCGCCCGGCGAATGTAGTCGAACAGCGTCGTCGCGTAGGGCCAGTAGCTGCCGACCGTCTTCTTGGGCTTCGCGCTCGCGAGCGAGCCGGCGCCGCCGACGAGCGGATCGCCGACGCCGCCTTCGCCGCCGGCGCCGTGACACATCGCGCATTTGTCCGCGAACACGTGGCCGCCGCGTGCGACCGTGCCTGCGCCGGGCGGCAGGCCGCCGCCGTCCGGCGCGACGTCGATGTCCCACGCGGCGAGCGCTGCGCGGTCGATCGGCTGTCCGAGGCCGAAGCCGGCGCCGAACGCGCCCGATGTCATCGCGCCGGTCGCAAGCAGGCAAGCAAGCAGCTTACGCATTGCGCACCTCGCCGTCTGCGCCGATGCGCCAGTTCTGGATGCCGTTGTAGTGGTACTGCGAGTTCAGCCCGCGCGCGGCGACGAGCGCGTCGCGGGTCGGCTGCACGTAGCCGGTGTCGTCGGTCGCGCGGCTTTGCAGGTCGGCCGGCTCGCCGCGCCATACCCAGTCGGCCTCGAAGCGCGTCAACGCACGGTCGCGGACGTCGCCGGCGAGCCGTGCGGGGCGCCAGGTGCGACCGCCGTCGGTCGACACGTCGACGGCACGAATCCGGCCGCGGCCCGACCACGCGTAGCCGCTGATCGGGTAATAGCCGTGCGCGGCGAGCCGATGGCCGGCCGACGGCCGCGTGATGACCGACTTCGCATCCATCTCGAACACGAACTGGCGCGCACAGCCATCCGGCAGCAGATTCGTGTATTTCGACGTTTCCTCGCGCGTCATCTCCGGCGCACGCACCAGTTTCAGCCGTCGCAGCCACTTGATGTTCGTGTTGCCTTCGAATCCCGGCACGATCAGCCGCACCGGGTAGCCGTTCTCCGGACGCAGCCGTTCGCCGTTCTGCGCATAGACGACCAGCGCGCGCTCGAGGATCCGGTCGAGCGGCAGGCTGCGCGTCATCGCCGCGCCGTCCGCGCCTTCGGCGAGCAGCCAGCGTGCGGCGGGATCGATGCCCGTTTCGTCGAGCAGCGTCGACAGCCGGACGCCGGTCCATTCGCAGCACGACAGCAACCCGTGCGTGAATTGAACCGGCAGCCCGCTCGGGCCGTTCCATTCGCTGCCCGTGTTGCCCGAGCATTCGAGGAAGTGGATTCGCGATTCGGACGGGAAGCGCAGCAGGTCGTCGACCGTGAAGACGCGTGGCTCGCGCACGAGGCCGTGCACGACGACGCGATGGCGTTGCGCATCGATGTCCGGCACGCCCGCGTGATGACGCTCGTAGACGAGCCCGTTCGGCGTGATGTCGCCGAACAGGTCGGCGAGCGGCGTCATCGACGAGCCGGAACCGGGCAGCGCCGGCGTGCGGGCGCTGCGGCGAATCACGTCGCGTTCGTGCGGCCCCGGCACGCCGTACGGCGGCGACAGCAGCGGCGCACCGGGCGCGCGCGTCCACGGCGGCACATCGAGCGGCGGGCTCGCGAGCGCGCCGCCGGCCGGCAGCAGCGTCGCCGCCCAGCC